>CAKUNY010000055.1 GCA_934668605.1 uncultured Oscillospiraceae bacterium
GTCGTGCAGGCGATGCTGAACGTGTTCGGCACGACGGATATTCTGCCGCTCACGGGCGTGACGTTCCCGTTCGTGTCGAACGGCGGCTCGAGCATGATCTGCGTTTGGGGGCTTCTTGCTTTTATTAAGGCGGCGGACACGCGGCAGAACGCGAGCTTTGCCATCCGCCTTCCCGGCAGAAAGGAGGCGGCCGCATGAAAAAGATCTCGAAGCGCTCGTGGATGGCGATGGCGCTTGCGCTGGCGCTTCTGGCGGGACTGCTCGTTTTTCTGGGCGATTATTTTGTAAACGCGAAAACCTGGGTGACGTTCCCCGGCAGCCCGCACGTGTATACGGGTGTAAACCCCGACTGCGGCAGAATTTATGACCGCGCGGGCACGCTGCTTTTGAATACCGATGATGGGCGCGTGTACAGTACCGACGAAACCGTGCGCCGCTCTACCATGCATCTGCTCGGCGACCGCGACGGATATATCAGCGCGCCGCTCCTCAAAACCTACGCCTCTAAAATGATCGGCTTTGACGTTGTAAACGGGCTTTATACGGACGAGCCCGGAAGCGTTGCGGCAAGGCTCACGATCAGTTCGAATGTCCAGGCTGCGGCGCAGCAGGCGCTTTCCGGGTACCGCGGCACGATCGGCGTTTATAACTACAAAACAGGCGAGCTTCTCTGCGCGGTCACGTCTCCGAGCTACGACCCGGACAATGTGCCGGACGTGGCAAGCGATACGACGGGAAGCTACGAAGGCGTGTACGTGAACCGCTTTTTTGACGCCTCGTATACCCCGGGCTCCATTTTCAAGCTCGTAACGGCGGCGGCAGCACTCGAAACGATTTCTGACGTGCAGTCGCGCACGTTCCAGTGTAACGGGAAAACGATCATCGGCGGGCAGGAGATCATCTGCAACGGCGTGCACGGCAGCTTAAATCTCGCCGGTGCGCTGGCGCATTCGTGCAACGTGGCCTTCGGCGAGCTCGCGGCGGAGCTTGGGGCGGAAACCTTGCAGGCTTACGCAGAGAAGCTCGGTCTGACCGGAAGCTTCTCCTGCGAGGGCTATACGGTTTCGTCCGGCAACATTGACCTTTCGAATGCGGACGACGGGGATGTTGCCTGGGCGGGCATCGGGCAGTATACCGATCAGGTGAGCGCGCCGGCGTTTCTCCGGTACATGGGCGCGATCGCAAACGGCGGAAAAGCCGCCGAGCCCTATCTCATGCAGCGCGTGAGAAAGGGAGACGACATTACGTATGAAGCGCAGACGGCGTTTTTTGATACGGGGCTGAAGCCGGAGACGGCGCAGACGCTTACAACGCTCATGCGAAACAATGTTCAGAGCGTCTATGGCGACTGGCAGTTCGGCGGCCTTTCCGTCTGCGCCAAATCCGGCACGGCCGAGCGCGAGGGACAGACGGCAAACGCGATGTTCGCGGGCTTTGTGCTCGATAGCAGCTGCCCGGTGGCGTTCGTTGTGTTCGTAGAAAACGGCGGCTCGGGAAGCGCTGTGGCCGCGCCCATTGCGGCAAAGGTCTTGCAGGCCTGCGCGCAGGCTCTGTCGGCGGAAAAAGCGGCAGAATAGAGAAAAGTGCTTGACAAACGGGCGCATTTCGTGTATGATAATCAAGCTGTTCGGAGCATACCGAAACGTCCATTGTGACAGCAGATACTTGGAGTGGTATCGAAGCGGTCATAACGAGCACGACTGGAAATCGTGTGGCCGTGTTGAGCGGCCCGAGGGTTCGAATCCCTCCCACTCCGCCAAACATCAGACATCCTCATCGAGGGTGTCTGATGTTTTTTGTATGTGGGAGGGGGTCGAAGTTTATGCCGCATAGTGGCAGATCCCTCTCTACTGCGCCATAAAAATGAAAGCTTCCGCTTTTGCGGAGGCTTTCGTTTTCATTTGGGAGAGCATTACAGCGTCACAAGCTCCGGCGTATGTCCTGCATACGGCAGGAGCGTTTCGTCAATTTTCATGCAGTCTTCCATCGTGATGGCCTCAGCCGTCTCGACACGCTCGAACGGGATATCGAGCCGTGCAAGCGCCTCATACGTCTTTTCCTGCAAGGGCGTAGAGAAGCTCTGCGGCGTGGTTTTCAGAATTTCGCTGACATAAAACATAGAATTCCTCTTTTCTGCTTGCGATTTTCTGCGTCTGCCCACGCAGCATGCGTTTGAAACCGTCCCGCTGGCGGAAGATCCGCTCTTTGTCGTTTTGCCGGAGACGCACCCGCTTGCAAAGCGCGAGCGCGTGCCGCTGGAGGCGCTCTGCGGCGAGCCGTTTTTGCTGCTGGAAAAGGAGGAAAAAGCCGAAATTTCCGAGCTGTTTGCGCGCCACGGTCTTACCCCGCACGTGCAGCTTCGCACGGTGGACGATTACGCGGTCATGTCGATGGTCGAAAGCGGCCTCGGGCTCAGCATCCTCCCGGGTCTGATTTTGCGCCGGATTCCCTATAAAATTGCCATCCGCCCGCTCACCGTCCCGGCCAGCCGGACGCTCGGTCTTGCCCTTCGGAAGCAGGCCGCCGCTCCCCTCGCCGTCCGCCGCTTTCTGGAGTATCTTCCCTACCGCGATTAAAAACCCGCTCGACCGCAAAACAGCCCCGCCTCCAATCCGGAAGCGGGGTTGCATTTTTCGACAGATTATGGTATCGTTCAATTGGTGCTACCGATAAACGGCAAGCGGGCGGCTCCCCGCCGCATTTGCGGAGGGAAAACGTCTTTTTGTGCCCTCCGACACTTGGAAAGGGGGGCAGCGATTATGGTTACATACTCGGAATTATTCCAGTTTTGTATTCTCATGGTCAGTGTGATCGGCCTCGTTATCAAGGTCTGTAACAGCAAAAAGAAGTAACCGCCCGGCGTCGCAAACCAGCGGTTACTTCTTGTAACATATACACTGGGGAGCTGCCCGTTTGCCGGTAGCACCCTTCGTATTTTCAGTATATCCGATTTTCTCCAAAAGTCAAGGTCTGAACGCAGAAACTTCCAAATCTGCGTAGGGGGCGATGCCCACACCACGTTTCCCCTCACCGCGTAGGGGGCGATGCCCACACCGCGTTTCCCCTCACCGCGTAGGGGGCGATGCCCACATCGCCCCAAGGGCACGGACGAATTCGCCGGGGGATTTCCGTAAAATCGGTTCGTACCGCCGGGTCGATGTGGGCATCGACCCCTACGAACCTTTAAAGAACCTGATCATCTTCTGACGGGATATATTCCGCGACGGCTTCGATCGGGCAATTCAGGATCCGGCATAAATCATTCAGCGTTGTTGTAGTGATCGGCTTGTTGTGCCGCAGTTTGTCGATGGTCGAGCTTGAGATGCGATAATCCTTAACAAGCGTATATGTGCTTTCTTTGGAGGCACGCAGTGTTTGCCAGAAAGGGTTATAGGATATCATCGCGCACCACCTCCAACAGGATTTCTTTTATCTTAATCGTGTTACCATTATATTGACTACCGTCGTTGAAACGACTATAATAGAATGGAAACAGGAGGGGATGAAATGAAACCAGCGGACGAACTGGATATTGCTTTATTGCGGCAGATGGAACGGGAGCTTTTATTGGAGACGGTATATGACGAGCGGCGGCTGTCTGACGCGGAACTCAAAGCACTTTTAAATGAACGCAGCGTACGCGCGCTTGGCGAGATTCGCCGCATTCTGGATGAAGACACGCCGGACGAGGACTGCTTTTCCAAAATCGAGGCCATCGTCAAGGTCTATGAATCCATCGGCTCAAGCGGCGGCGCGAGGCACGATTTTTAAATACTGTACGCCCGCGCAGAAGCTTTTCGTTTCCGCGCGGGCTATTTACTGCTACTCCAGATAGACGACGGGCTTGATGAGATCGGGCGTTTTGTCCTTCATGAGGTAAAGCGCCTGCTCAACGTGCGAAAAGCCGTGGAACCGGTGCGTGAGTAAAAGCGACGGGTCGACGCGCTTTGTCTCAATGAGACGCAGAAGCCGCTCCGTGCGCAGCCGTCCGCCCGGCATGAGCCCGCCTCGTATCTGCTTGTGCGCCATGCCGCAGCCCCACGCCGCGCGCGGGATTTTCACAAAGTCCCCTTCTCCGAGGTAATTGACGTTCGCGATGATGCCCCCGGGCTTTACCATGCGGATGGCCGCGTCGAAGGTATCGGCGGTTCCGCCCGCGACGACGACCTTATCTACGCCCTTCCCCTGCGTCCGCTCTAAAATCTGCCCGGCCAAATCGCCGTTTTTGTAGCTCAGAAAATCCGTCGCGCCGTACTTCGCGGCCACATCCATACAGGTCTTCCGCGTCCCGACGCAATATACATCCCCTGCCCCGCGCAGAACGCACGCGCGCACCGCCATAAGCCCGACAGGGCCGATGCCGATGACGCAGACGCTTTCTCCGAACTGAATATCAGCCAGCTCCGCCGCGTGAAATCCGGTCGGCATCATGTCGCAGAGCATGCAGGCCGTGCCGGGGTCTAAATCGTCCGGCAGGCGCGCCATGTTGGCGTCCGCTTCATTGACATGGAAAAATTCCGCGAAAACGCCGTCTTTGTAGTTTGAGAACTTCCAGCCCGCAAGCATGCCGCCCGAGTGCATCGCAAAGCCGCGCTGCGCTTCCTCGCTTCCCCAGTCGGGCGTGATTGCCGTGACGATCACGCGGTCGCCGGGTTTAAAGTCCCGCACGAGGCTTCCGACCTCTACGACCTCGCCCACAGCCTCATGGCCTAAAATCATGTCCTTTCGCTCGCCGAGCGCGCCCTCCCAGACGGTGTGAACATCGCTTGTGCACGGGGAGACGGCGATGGGGCGGACGATCGCGTCCAGTGCGCCGCAGCTTGGGCGCGCTTTTTCGATCCAACCCGTTTTCCCCGCGCCGAGCATCGCAAAACCTTTCATATAGAACTCCTTTTCCAGAAATGATACCGGTATTGTTTCCCGAAACGCATGGTTTTACGCGCCCGCCTTGCATTTTTGACGGCTGCTTGCTATGATAAAGCCGTCCGGAATTCCGGGCGGTCTGGAGGAATTTTCATGGCAGTCGACTGTCATATCCATATGGCGCTGGACGGCGGATACTGGAAGGACGCCCTCGCGCGGCACAAAGAACAGCCCGACGAGGCGTTCATCCGAAAAACGCTCGAAACGTATAAAAAGCTCGGCTTTGCCTATCTTCGAGACGGCGGCGACCGCTGGAACGCGGGCAAACGGGCAAGCGAGCTGGCAAAGGAATACGGCATTCGCTACCGCACGCCGGTCTTTCCGATTTACCATAAGGGGCACTACGGAAGCTTCATCGGACGCGGCTTCGAAACACTTGAGGATTTCCGCGCGCTCGTTTCCGAGGTCAAAAAAGCGGGCGGGCACTTCATCAAAATCATGATCTCCGGCCTCATGGATTTTAATCACTACGGCGTTCTGACCGACGAGCCGATGCCGGAGGCTCTCATCCGGGAGCTGACCAGCATTGCCCACGGCGAGGGCTTTTCCGTCATGGCGCACGCGAACGGAGACGCGGCGGTGCGCGGCGCGGTGCTGGCCGGGATCGACTCGGTGGAGCACGGCGCGTATTTGACGGACGAGACGCTTCAGATGCTCGCGGAAAGCAGAACCGTCTGGGTGCCGACGCTCGTTACCATCGGAAACCTGATCGGAGACGCGCGCTTTCCCGAAGAGGCGACAAGGCCGCTTCTCGCCTATCAGATGGCGGCCGTCAAAAAGGCGGCGGACTACGGCGGATTGATTGCCCCCGGCAGCGACGCAGGCGCGTATCGCGTCTTCCACGGGCAAGGGGGACTCGACGAGCTGGCGCTTCTGCGAAGAGCTCTCGGCGAAGATGCAGACGAAATCCTCGCGCGGGGCACGGCGGAGATCGAAGCGCGCTTCTGAGCGCTTGCGCGTTTCCGGAAGGCCTGATACAATAGAGGAACGAACATCGACCGGAGGACTTTTTCATGTGCGCAAAAAAGGCGAAAACCACCAAAAAGAAGATCGTTTCCGCGGCCTGGAAGCTCTTTTATGAGCAGGGGTACGACAATACGACGGTAGACGATATCGTAGAAGAATCCGGTACCTCGAAGGGCTCTTTTTATCACTACTTCGAGGGAAAGGACGCGCTGCTGAGCTCGCTGTCTTTTCTGTTTGACGAAAAATACGAAGAGCTCATGCCGACCGTCGACCCCGAGATGAACAGCGTGGAAAAGCTTTTGTATCTCAACCGGGAGCTGTTCGGCGTGATCGAAAATACGGTGTCGTTAGAGCTCCTGGCGCGCCTTTTTTCCTCGCAGCTCATCACCAAGGGCGAGCGGCACTTATTAGACAGCAGCCGGGTATACTACAAAATTCTGCGGCAGATCATCTCCGAAGGCCAGCAGCGCGGGCAGATCCGCGACGATGTGACGGCCAACGAGATCTCGAAGCTGTACGCCGTCTGCGAGCGCGGGCTCATGTATGACTGGTGCATCTGCGGCGGAAATTACTCGCTCAAGAACTACGCGACCTCGGTCATGCCGATGCTGCTGGCCTCGATCCGAAAAAATAATTTTTGATTAAAACTTTGAATCTTTTTCGGTCTATAAAATGCATTCTTAAAATTCCAAGTAATTTCAACAGGAAAACAGTTTTTTCGATCGGCGCGGTATGGACGATAGTCTATACCGCGTTCTGCGTTGCAGTCTATTTTTCGGCATGATAAGATACGCGGGAAATGTGAAAGAAGTGTTAAGGAGTTGGTTTTTATGCTGAACGCAGAGGTTCTCGCGTTCGTACTGTACTTTGTGCTGATGCTTGCCATCGGCGTGTTTTTCTTCTTCAAGGAGAAGGGCGCGGGCGAGAAGGAATATTTCCTCGGCGGCCGCCATATGGGTCCGTGGGTCACGGCGATGAGCGCGCAGGCGTCCGACATGTCGGCGTGGCTTCTCATGGGTCTTCCCGGCTCGATTCTGGCCTTCGGCTTCGGTCAGATCTGGATCGGCATCGGCCTCGGCATCGGCACGATCGCAAACTGGATCATCGTCGCGCGCCGTCTTCGCTGCTTCTCGGAGGCCGCGAGCGACTCGATCACCCTGCCGCAGTACCTGTCGAACCGTTTCGCGACGAAGAGCCTGGCTTTGCAGATCATCTGCGCCGTCATCTTCCTCGTGTGCTTTACGATCTATGTCGCCTCCGCGTTCGTCTCGGGCGCGACGGTCTTTACGATGGTGTTCCCGAGCCTGTCTAACCAGACGGCTATGCTCATTTTCGCGCTCATTATCATCATCTACACCTTCCTCGGCGGCTACAAGGCCGTCTGCTGGACAGACTTTTTCCAGGGGCTTCTGATGCTCTGCGCGGTGCTGGCCATTCCGATCGCCATTGTCGCGACGCAGAACCTCGACGTATCCGCACTGGAACGCGTCTATGTGAACGCGCAGGACGGCACACAGTACGCCTTCGGCAGCAGCCTGTTTACCTCCAGCTGGCAGGATATCATCTCCGGCCTTGCCTGGGGTCTTGGCTACTTCGGCATGCCGCACATCATCGTGCGCTTCATGTCGATCGAAAAGCCGTCGATGGTCAAAAAGAGCGCGATCGTCGCGTGCGTGTGGGTCGTGCTGTCGCTTGGCGCGGTGTGTTTGATCGCGTACTTTGGCCGCATGCTGGTGGCGGACGAGCTTCTTCCCGCCGGTCAGCAGAAGACGATCTTCATCGTGCTTGCCAGAAAGCTCTTCCCGGCATTTTTGGCGGGCGTTCTGCTCGCGGCCATTATGGCGGCCTCGATGTCCACGGCAGACAGCCAGCTGCTCGTCGCCTCGTCGTCGTTTACCTCCGATATCTATAAGCCCGTCTTCCGCAAGAACGCGTCGGACAACGAGATCCTCTGGATCGGCCGCGCGGTCGTTCTGATCGTCTCGCTCGTGGCCTACCGCATTGCTTCGAGCAAGGGCGAGGGCGCGCAGGCGATCATGAACATGGTGGAAAACGCGTGGGGCGGCTTCGGCTCGGCGTTCGGCCCGGTCGTGATCTTGTCCCTGTTCTGGCGCAGACTTACCTACAAGGGCGCGGTCGCGGGCGTTGTTGCAGGCGCTTTGACGGATGTTCTGTGGTATGTGTTCCTGTCCGCGTCTACCGGCGTTTACGAGCTTCTGCCCGGCTTCGCGGTCGGTATGCTGGTGTGTGTGGTTGCTTCCCTTCTCGACAAAGCCCCCGGCAAAGAGGTCACCGACATCTTCGACGCCGCACTCAGCAAGTATAACGACTAAAGAAATTTCGCGAATTCCCGGGGCATTCGTATGGCGTATCGATACCATGCGTAGGGGTCGATGCCCACATCGACCCGGCAAATGGAACCGATTTTGCGGAAATTCCAGGCGAATTCGATAATGCCCTTGGGGCGATGTGGGCATCGCCCCCTACGGACATATGGGGAAAATTCCCGTCAAAAACGGGCTGGAAATTCCCTGTTGCATTCTTTTGCCCCATTGGGTATAATACGACTATAATCACAAATAGGAGGCCACAATTATGGCTGTAAAAATTGAAAAGTCCACCATCATCGGCGACGTTCTCGACATCGCACCGCAGACCGCGCCGCTGTTCATGGCCATCGGCATGCACTGCCTGGGCTGCCCGTCGTCCCGCGGCGAGACTGTGGAAGAGGCCTGCATGGTGCACGGCGTTGACGCAGACGCATTTCTGGCGCAGGTCAACCGTTTCATCGAGGCCAGCGAGGAAGCGGGCATCTGAGAACCCGGTAAGAGCAAAAGGCGGCTTCGGCCGCCTTTTTTCGTGATATGAAGGAGTACATATGAAGCTGCCGATTTCGAAAAGACTTCTCTGCTGCGCGTCGATGGTGTCTCCCGGCGCGCGCGTGGCAGATATCGGAACCGACCACGGATATCTGGGCATCCATCTGCTGCAAACGGGCGTTTCGCCGCACGTGATCGCATGCGATCTGCGAAAAGACCCGCTCGAAAACGCGCGGCGCAATGCGCATCTTTTTGGCGCAGACAGTGCGATGGAGCTTCGCCTCTCGGACGGACTTGAGAGCATCCGGCCAGACGAGGTCGATACCATTGTCATGGCGGGCATGGGCGGGGACTTGATCCAGAAAATTCTGGCGCAGTGCCCGTGGCGCAAAAAAGCCGGCCTGCAATGGATCTTGCAGCCGCAAAGCGCGGGAAATGTGCTGCGGCGCTGGCTGTGCGAGGACGGGTTTGAGATCCTGCGCGAGGAGCCGGTGCAGGACGGGAATTTCTTATATACCGTCATGGAGCTCCGGCAGGGAAAGCCCTCCCCTCTTACCCCCGGGTCGGAATACGCTTCGCCGGCGCTTCTTAAAAGCGGAAGCCCGCTGGTGGAAAATTACCTTGCGCGCGTGGAAAATGCGCTGCATGCAACGGTAGACGGGCTGACGAACGCGGAAAAGCAGCGCCCCGAGCGGCTTTCGTATTTTCGTCAGGCGCTGCTGGAAATTCAGGAAATGAGGAGAAATTATGCCGACCATCCGTGATATTTACGACGTTCTGTTTGACTTTGCTCCCGCGTACATGAAAATGGACTGGGACAATGTGGGACTTGTGTGCGGAAAGTTCGACACCGAGGTTCAAAGAATCCTCGTCGCGCTCGACCCGATGATGGACGTGTTCGAAGAGGCCAAGGCGCTTTCCTGCGAGCTCGTTGTGACGCACCATCCGCTGATTTTCCAGAGCCTCAAGCAGGTGAACAGCGACAGCTTCGACGGTCGGAATCTCTTGTATTTGATCGAAAACGGCATTGCGAGCCTTAATCTGCATACGAATCTGGATTGCTGCCCCGGCGGGGTCAACGACGTGCTGGCATCCCGGCTGGGCTTATCGGGTGTCGTAATTCTCAATCCCGTGGGCGCGGACGAGAAGGGTCGGCCTTACGGCCTCGTGCGCATGGGAGAGGTCACGGAGCAGCCGCTTGCAGAATTTGCGGCCTTCGTCAAGCGGGCGCTCTCCTGCCCGGGCGTCCGGTTTTCCGATGCGGGAAAGCCCGTGCGGCGTGTCGCCGTGGGCGGCGGCAGCTGCGGCAGCGAAATTGACGAGGTGCTCAAGGCGGGCTGCGACACGTTTGTGACGGCTGACCTCAAATATAACCACTTCGAAGAGGCAAAATACCGCGGCCTGAACCTCATCGACGCCGGGCACTTTGAGACGGAGAACCCCGTCTGCGACGTGCTCGAGGGCATTTTACGGGCGGCCTTCCCGGAAATTTCGGTTTTCCGCGCGCAGGCGCACCGCGATGAGACGCAATTTCTGTAATTTCCGCGGCAAACAGTTGATTTCTGCCGCCTGGCTGTGATAAAATAGCGTGTAATATTGTAACGAAGGGAAGAAACCACATGTCCGGACATTCCAAGTGGCATAACATTCAGAAAACGAAGGGCGCGCAGGACGCAAAGCGCGCGGCGGCCTTTACCAAGATTTCGAAGGAAATGATCGTTGCCGTCAAAGAAGGCGGCGGCGTGGCAGACCCTGCCTATAACTCCCGTCTGGCAACCGTCATCACGAAAGCAAAGGCTGCCAACATGCCGAACGACAACATCAAGCGTGTGCTCGAAAAGGCGGCTTCCGCCGGTCAGGGCGACAGCTATGAGTCCATCACCTACGAAGGCCACGGCCCGAGCGGCGTTGCCGTCATCGTCGAGACAATGACCGACAACCGCAACCGCACGGCGGGCAACATCCGCCACCATTTTGACAAGTACGGCGGAAGCCTCGGCGTCAACGGCTGCGTGAGCTGGGCGTTCGACAAGAAGGGCGTCATTGTCATTGACAACGAGGAAGAAGAGCTCGAGGAAGACGCGGTCATGATGGACGCGCTCGACGCGGGCGCTGCCGACTTCCAGCCGGAAGAGGGCTGCTTCACGGTCTACACCGACCCGGCAGACTTTAACGACGTTGCCAAGGCGCTCGAGGATAAGGGCTACAAGTTCGAGTCCGCGCAGATCGAAATGGTGCCGCAGAATTATCAGAAGTTAGAGAACCCCGAGGATATCTCCAACATGGAAAAGATGCTCGATATCTTCGAGGACGACGACGATGTCCAGAACGTGTGGCACAACTGGGATCAGGAATAATCGAACTTTTGTTGCCACGAAATCGCTATTTTACAGCGAAATAAGTAGTAAATCTAACATCTCGAAAACGAGTTAGGTAATACATTGCTTCTACGATGACATACGTTACTACTCCAATTATAACATACGTTGGTGGTAACAAAATGGAAATCAGTAAGGGTACGGAATTGTCTGAAATAGAGGTAGCCTTAAAAATAGAACAGCGCCTATGCTTGGCGCTGTTCTATTTTCTTGACCAAATTAGTGTTATTTTGCCCAAAAATTCAGACGTTATTTTGTGAAATTCGTCGGCCACGCCGAAGTTTTTTCTTTCGCGCAAAAGGGAATTGACAAATGGCGAAAAAGTGCGTATTTTAATGCCATCATCATCTGGTAACTGCTATGAACAGGACACGACTTCCCCGCAGCACCGTTTCCAGAAAGCCGTCGGTTGTGCGAGACGGCAGCAAGGAGCGGGACGGTTATCCCCTGCGAGCAGCTTTGGCAAAAGCGGATTTCTCTAGGCCGCGAGTAGTCGGAGCCGGTTTCCCACCGTTAAAAGGGAGCGCCGTGTCAGCGGCGAATGAGCGGCAGGTTTTCCTGCAAGCAAAGTGGTAACGCGGAAGTATATTTGTTATGCCTTCGTCTTTGCATGGGTGCGTTTTTTGGGAACGTACCGGCAAGGATGAGGGCTTTTTTCGTGGCAAAAACCGGGTGAGAGCAATTTCCTGTGAAAGAAGGAACTTTTATGAACACACTCGTCATCGTATTGCTGGCAGCCGTCGTGCTGTTTGCGGCCTATGTGCTCTATGGGCGCTGGCTGGCAAAGAAGTGGGGCGTTGACCCGACGGCCAAAACACCCGCCGTGCGGAAAAACGACGGCAAGGACTATGTGCCGACGAACGGCTGGACGGTTTTCAGCCACCAGTTCTCGTCCATCGCGGGCGCAGGCCCTGTCACGGGCGCAATTCAGGCGGCGGCCTTCGGCTGGGTGCCGGTGCTGCTGTGGGTGCTCATCGGCGGCATCTTCTTCGGCGCAGTCACGGACTTCGGCGCGCTCTATGCCTCGGTCAAGAACGAAGGCAAGTCTATGGGCATGCTGATTGAAAAGTACATCGGAAAGCTCGGAAGAAAGCTCTTTCTGCTGTTCTGCTGGCTCTTCTGCGGCATTGTGATCGCGGCGTTCGCGGACATGGTGGCGGGCACGTTCAACGCATATACGGTCGTTGACGGCGTGACGCAGCTGGCGGAGGCCGCGCAGACGAACGGCGCTGCCGGCATGGTGTCGATCATGTTCATGGTCTTTGCCGTTGTGTTTGGCCTGGTGCAGAAAAAGTGGAACCTTTCGGGCTGGAAGGAAGCCGTCTGCGGCATCGTGTTCATCGCGGCCTCCTTTGCCGTCGGCATGAACTGTCCGCTCGTCTATGGAAAGAGCACCTGGAGCTATATCACCTTCGTCTATATCTTCTTTGCAGCCGTGCTTCCGATGTGGCTTCTCAAGCAGCCGCGCGATTATATGACGACGTTCATGTTCATCGGCATGATCGCAGGCGCGGCAGTCGGCCTTCTGGTCGCGCACCCCACGATGAACCTTCCGGCGTTTACGAGCTTCAACACGTCGCTTGGCTCGATGTTCCCGATCCTGTTCGTCACGGTGGCCTGCGGTGCAGTCTCCGGCTTCCACAGCCTCGTCTCCTC
>CAKUNY010000056.1 GCA_934668605.1 uncultured Oscillospiraceae bacterium
ATGAAGCCATTTGTGCTTTCGCCGTGCGCTTCGGCGTGTGCCTGAATCAGGTCTTTTTCTCCCTTTGGGACAGTCAAATTGATTCGATCATACGCCTTTGTTATCCATGTATTCTTTGATTTTGCTGATGTTTTACCACCCATATAATCACCTCTAAGTTAGTATAACACCGAAATGCGTACTTGCGCAATTATGCAAAGTAAACAAAATATCAGATACATACTTGTGTAATACTCCATCTTGCATACTTGCGCAATACGCATTATACTAAAGACAGTCAAGGGGACACGGCGAAGGTCGAACACAAACGCGGCAACGTAAGAGCGGGAATGGAGAAGCTTGAGAGAAACGCCCAAAGGGCTAGATACTCAGAGCCGCCCGCCGCCGAAGTTCCCAAAAATAAAAAAGCGTTCCCGGAGGCCGTAGGAAGCAGGCCGGGAACGCAACCACAAAAGGGGTCGCGGTCAGTATACCACGCCCCGCCGAAAATTGAAAGGGGTATTTCCATGAGCAACACAGAAATTCAGAGCAAGGTAAACGAGCTTCGCGAGCTGCGCCGGATGGCAGACGAGCTTGCCGCCGAGATTGAAGCCGCGCAGGATGCCATTAAGGCGCACATGACGGCGATTGACGCGGACACGCTGACCGGCATTGACTACAAGATCACCTGGAAGACCGTGACGAGCAGCCGCTTTGACAGCACGGCGTTCAAGAAAGCAATGCCAGAGCTTGCCGAGCGCTTCACGAAGTCCACCACTTCCCGCCGCTTCGTCGTGGCGTAAGGAGGGTCTTTATGAACGATGTAAAAATTTCTGCGTCAAGCCGCCTTGCCGTTGATTTGGACCATGCCGAAATGGACACGGTTTCTGCCTTTGGATTACTGGAAGACGTCATTGAACCGATGTTCCACGGCTACGCCTGCAAAGGGATTCTGGAAGAATATGCAAAAGATACCGGCGGCGATCTGGACAAAGCCGCCCGGGCGTGGATGGAAGAATACTATGACGCACTCTACGCGGCGATGTATGCCGTAAACCACATGGTAGGTCGCGCGGCAGATGTTTTGCAGCTGCTGCCGGTCGAGATTGTTTAGGAGGAATATCTCATGTACATCAGAGAAACGACGGCGGCAGAACGCCGGGCAATTGAGGACGCCGTGGATTATGCGTTCCTGAAAGTCGATCAGGCGGGAAAGCTGCTTTACGATCTGCTGGAAGACTACTTTGGAGACCGGGAGCAGAAGAAGCTTTCCGATTACGATGCTGAGACCATCGGATACCGCCTGTGGATTGTCTCCGACATCCTTTCAGACTCCGTGCTGGAATACCATCTGCAAACTGGACATTACGACGAGCGGGGCGTGAAAGCGTACATCGAAAGCGCCGAACGCGCCAAAGCAAATGCCGATGCAGTGCGGGCGAAGGAGGAAAGGCTTCACCATGACCAGAAAGCAGGCTGAGTGTTATGACCTCTATGAGCGCGGTTTCAGCGTCAAAGAGATTGCTGCCATACTCGGGAAGAACCACGCAACGGTTTCAAACCTTCTCAGAGCAGCCAGAACGCCGAAAAAGCCCCGGAAGAACGCAAGCGCAGCCACCTGCCCATATTGCAGCTACTGCTTCACCTGTCCGCTCCCGGATTGTGTAATTCCTGCCTGCCAGATTGTCAACCTTCTGCCGGAAGGCTTTGTGTACAGATTCGATGATTGAAAGGAGACTCAATATGCTTACTATGAAGGAAACCGAAGCCGCTTATGCACGCTTCCTGAGTGAAACTAACTGCAAGCGCCTGCCGAAGACCGCGGACGCGCTGTTCACACAGCTTGAAGAGAATCTGCGCTCCCTCGACGAAACCGAAACAGACGGCTATTTCCCAGCCATTGCCGCCGCCCTGTTCCGGATGGCGAAGGCCGTCAGCCAAAACCGCAGTCTGCTTGTCGAATACGGCGCTTTGATGGGCAGCTTGACAACGATCTGCGAGAGCGGCACGGAGGAAGACCTCAGTATTCTGCGTATCTTCGCTTCCTCGCGGGCGGATTCCGTTTGCAAGCGCCGCTGATATGCACCAAGACAACAGACAGACCGTGGGACTGTTTCCCCACGGTCTGTTTTGCTATGCCGCTCTGAGGAGCTCAGCGGCCTGTGGAGGCGTTTTTCGTTTTCTGTATAAACGGGTTCGTCTAAAACACTTACGGTCACTGGTGCTTCTCTGTGCGTCCCTGATAGCAAACGAACGTTCGTATTCTTCAAGCGTTCATCAGCGGCATTTCGCTGATGAACAGCAAAAGGAGCGGGTGGCCTCCCGCTCCTTTCGTCTATATTTAGGGCTAAGAACAGATGGTCAGCACGCCGCAGGTGCTTTAGCGGCGTACCTGCGCAGTACCTCGCGCAGGATTTTGCAAAGCTGCAAAGGGTAGGCAGCCCCGCACGCTTTGCCGACGGACACCGGGACTTTCTCCCGGAAATAAGCCTTGCGAATTCCCTTCTTGATTTGTACTGTTTTTAGGTCACGCCCATGCGAGCTGTCAATCGCTCATTTTCTGTAATCCTGATGATGTCGTTGAACTGCTTCACCCGGTCAGCGTTGATGTTGTAGTAGTTATTTGTCGTGCCAGCTCCGGCAAGAGCCGGAAGATGACCGAAGGAAGACATTCCAAACGTCATCGTGCCGAAATCGAGTTGGCTTTGAATTCCACGCTTGACATTTGAGAATTCCTTGTCAAAGCCCTGCCCGAGTCCTTCCGCCATATATCCGCCAATACCGGCGAAGACCTTAGACGGGGACGCAATGCCGAGGAAGCTTTTTACACCGTCTACAAGCCCCGTGAAGACGTTTTCAACCGTCTGCTTGAAACTGTTCCACATATTCACGAAACCGTTTTTGATGCCCTCGACAATGTTCTTGCCGATGCTTCCCCAGTCAAACGAAAGGAATGTGTCCACGATAGACCGAATCAACTGTGGAATGACCATGACGATATCCGGAATCGCTTCAATAAGTCCGGTAGCCAGGGCTACAATGATTTTGGGGCCTGCCATGATGATCTCCGGAAGATTGTCAATAATGCCCTGCACGATGCCGAGAATCAGGTTCGGAATCGCCGCGATCAGCTCCGGCAGAGCCTTGATAAGCCCATCTGCAAGCGCCATCGTGATTTCCACGCCTGCTTCAAGAATTTTCGGCATATTTGCAATGATCGCCGTGACAAGGTTCGCGATAACGTCCGGGACTGCTGCAATCAGTTTCGGAGTCGCATCTACAAGCCCATCAACAAGAGCCAGAATGATAGCAAGCGCTGCGTCAATCAGGTTCCCGAGGTTTTCCGGGCTGGTCAAAACCTCTACGATTTCAATAATCGCGTCCGTTGCAGCGGGAATCAGCTGCGGGAGCGCGTCTGCAATACCCTGTGCAAGCGATACAATGACATCAATGCCAGTCTGTGTGATCTGCGGCAAAAGCTCAATGAGAGCCGGAACGAGTGTGTTGATGACCGTCGGCGCGACGTCCGCCAAAACCGACAGCACAGACGGCAAAGCCGCCATAAGACCGGTTACAAGGTTTGTAGCGCCCTCTACAAGAGACGGCAGTACCGTGCCCAGAATCGCCGGTAACTGTTCGCTTACCGTTCCGATTAGGGACGTGGTGGCTTCGACGATACGCGGCAAAAGCTCTTGAATCCGGGGAATCAGATTGTTCCCCGCAATGACCACAGAATCCGTAAAGTTCCCGACCAAAACGCCTAAATCTTGGTCAGGGTCTGCCATGCCGGTCACAAGATTCTGCCATGCGGATTTCATCATACCGAACGAGCCCTGAATCGTGCTTGCCGCTTCCTCTGCAGTCGTGCCCGTGATGCCCATTTCCGTCTGCACAATGTGAATTGCCTGTACAATGTCCGCGTATCCCGCTGTAAGGTGTCCTTTTGCGTCGATTGAAAAAACAGCGTCAAAAGTTTTGTCAATTTCTTTCGCATCACTAAGAAGCCTGTACATTTCTTCCGCCGTGCCGCCATAGCCAAGCTTCAGATTGTCGAGCATGGAATAGTTCTGCTTGGCAAAGCCTTGATAAGCATTTTGGATGGATTCCATGCTAGAACCCATCTTATTTGCGTTATCGGACATATCGGTAATCGCCAGATCTGCTCTTTTAGCCGCTGCCTCTGTGTCTCCATCCATACTAGCCACAAGAGACGCTGCAAAGCTCGTGACGGTTTCCATGTACTCGTTTGCGGAAAGCCCAGCGGTCTTATAAGCATTTTCTGCTTTGTACATGATAATATTTTGAGCTCTTGAAAGGGATGCCCATTTCATACGGACATTGTCAACCGATTCGCCGGTTTGTGTAGCATACTCTTCCGCAGATTTTGCAGATGTCCCAAAAAGCGTTTCCACGCCGCCGACAAGCTGTTCATAGTCAGCATACGCTTCGACCGCCTTTGTGCCGAGCGTCCCGAGCGCCGCCGTTCCTGCCGCTACACCAGCAACAGCCACTTTACCAGCCGTAGCAAGCCCAGATTTCAGCTTTTCGCCAAATGCGGATGTTTTCGTTCCTGTTTCTGCAATGCTCTTATCAACCTCGGAAACATCCGCGCCAATTTTTACACAGAGTTCAAACAGATTCATCCGTATTCGCCTTCTTTCCAGCCTGATAGCCCATGTGATACAGTTCCCGCGCAAAGGCAACCGCCGCATATGCTGTAGTTCCGGGCTTTATTTCGTCCGGGCACGGGGTAGGGCGCTGGTCGCGCCCCGCTTCCGCATCATCAAAGCCCATGTTCCATGCTTCCTGAAAGCGTTTTTCCATCTCGCGAAGGTAATTCCTTGCGATTTTAGAATATGCCGCTCGTTTTCTCATGCAATCACCGCTTTCTGCGTTCAAGCATTTCGCCCGTCGCAACCATGATCGCACCAAAAAAGCATCCAGCCGCAAAAATAATGGCTCCAACCACAATCAACATAATACAAGCACCCCCTTAAAAATTCTCGATAGCCTGTCCGGCTAGCTCTTCCCACCATTTTCCCATGCTGATAATATGCGTTGGGTCAATTGCGGTGCGGCTGCTTCCGCCGCGTCCGGAACAATAGGACGCCACGCCTTCCAGCTCATTCCATGCCCGCAGGACTGTCCCCATACCCGTTTTGCAGTTGTCGGCAAGAATGCGCAGCGCAACCGCGTCTTTGGTATCATCCGCATTTTCAGAAGCGTCCAGGGCGTACTTTGAAATCACGCGCAGCATGGTCGCGTTGCTCTCGTACCGCTCCGCAAACGAATAGTAATCTTCCACGGTCATTGCACCGGATTTCAGAAGCTCCAATGCGTTCGCGTCGATCGCGTCCGGGTTCGCGAGGCTGTTTTTCTGGACATCCTTTTCAAGCTCCTTGCGCAGCACCTTGCATTTTTCGTCAAACGTCGACCAGATTCGCCCCTCCGCAATTTTGAATTCCGCGTCGGCCTTGTTCAGATTAAGCGCCGCCGTCGCAATGCGAAGCCGCTTGTCTTCTTCGTTGTCGTTAAGCCTCCACGCTTTCGCGTCGGTGTCGGCCTGCCGTGCCTGCTCGAGATCGCCATAGGCTGCGGCATATTCGTCTCTTGCTATCTTGAAAGCAGAGTCAAGCTGCCGTGCGTATGTGTTGTATCTGCTCATAATTTTCCTTTCTGCGTGTCCTCACGCCTGATAATTTCCTGTGCCTCCAATACCGTGTTGCGGCTGTAGCCTTCTTCATAATCGAGTGGGTTCAGCGCAAGCACCGCCGCTTTTTCTTCCGAACTCATAAAGCTTGCTTCCCCTAAGAATATGGGGAACATAAGCAATCGCATCTGAAACGCTACGGAGTCAATGGGTGGAATATCGCCCTTCTGCGCAAGTCGGAAGCTGTTCAGCCGGTCAAGCCTCGCTTTGATGTCGCTCATAAAATCGTCCCCATTTCGTATGCCAACATCCGGTCGAGGTCTTCCAGCCGGTTCCCAGACAGGACGCGTAAAAACGTGCCGTTATCCGAAATCAGATCGTCAATATTGCCGCGCTTTTCTTTGCTGTCTGGCGTCTGATATAGGAAAATCAACTGCTTACCGCGGCAATCTTCCATGAATGCCCGGATGTGGTCAATTCGTGTTTTCAAACTGCTCATAGTGGGTCACTCTCCAATTCTTCCGGCAAATTCAGCCGTCCATTCTCAACAGCTTCATCAATCAACTGATAGAGGGACAGGCTCAAAGCGTCCACACCCTCTACGGGATGCGGGTATAGGACAATACGCCGTCCGTCCGGCGTGTAAGCGCCATGCTCCCGCAGGTAAGTAAAGGCGTCCTGCTTCGTGCGGAACTCTTTGCTGCCCTCGACGATGAACACCGTTTCGTCTGCCGAGCGATTCTTGAGATATTCCCGCAAAGCTGCAAGCCGCTGCTCAATAGTTGCCATCGGTTTCCGCCCTCCATTTCTCAAGCTCGCGCAGCTGTTCCAGAATATCGGTCTGTTCGCAGAGCTTCAAGCTATATTCCAGCACTGAACGAGCGGCGGTAATACGTGCCTGCGCCTGTTCGCCTTTGTCCTCCATGATCTCCCGTAAGGTAGACAGCGCAGGGCTCAATGTCTGCTGTGCCTGCCGGGTCGCGTCGCGCACCATGTCCCCAAACGCCTGCTTATAGCGGTCTACGAACTCACTGTCCTGCATGTAGCTGCGCAAGGTGCTTTCTGCAATTCCGGCCACCTTTGCCGCCTCTGCCCGTGTGCGGCTCACTAGAAGCGCTTGCAAAGCCTTTTCTTTTCGTGGTGTCAATTTCTCACTTCCTTCCGCGCTTCCAGCCGCCGAAAAGCGGTAAAAAGCGCTAAATATACGTTCTCAATGTCCGGCTGATCATTGGATGTCTGAGCGCTTTCAGGGCGGCTGTGCGAAGCTTTGCGTCGACCGGCTTGTCGTACCAAAAAGCGTCGATCATGGCTTCCCTCAGATTCTCCGGAAGACCTTGCAGCGCCTGCTGTACGGAGTCGGCAAGCTCCTGCTGCTCGATACCCAAGAACGGGCGTACGGCGCTTTCGTCCGGCACCAGAGACACCAGTGTCCCGGCTTCCTCGCCGTCTTCTCCAACCGGCGCGTCGAGCGAAACGCTAGAACGCAGCGGGTCTTCGGCTTCTCTCTTCGTTCGACAGCCGCACGCCCTTGAAAAGCCATCGCGCAAGGTCAGTTCATAAACGCCGATAAAGCCCATGCCCTTATACTGCTCCCACAGCCCGACCGCCCTCAGCATGGCAAGAAATGCTTCCTGCATCAGGTCTTCGATGTCCTGCCCGCTCTTGTGCTCCAAAGCCGCAGCCCAGCGCCGCGCCTTCCGGTACGCATACCCGCGAACAGCCGCCCAGAGCGTCAGAACATCCAGTTCCCCATTCTGCACAGCCGCCGCTATGGCGTTGGTCTGTTCTGCACTGTGTGCTTGCAATTTTTGCCCTCCCGTGGTATCATGGATTTGTCAAGCAATCGCCGCCACGGGAGCCGCCCACCTGGGCGGCTTTTCTCATACCCGGAAACGCCGGGCAATCAGCTTTTCTGGTTCACGAACTTTTACAATGAAACTGCTGATATAAACTCATCCAGTCCGCAAGCGTCATGCAAACAAGCCACTTTTCACGGTTTTTTCTCCAAAAGACAGCCGGTAAAACATCTTTGAATTTTTCGTTATCCCGCTGCGCCTGCTGAATCCACTCATAGAGTGCCTGCCTTTCTCCGCGCTTGCACTCAATGTGCACGCCATCAAGCCCTGTTAGATCGGGCGTACTGCCATAGCTCACGGCCTCGCCCGGCTGCACGGGGTATCCGTATTCCTGCAAGAGGCGGCAAAGCTCCAGCTCCCCGGCGCGGCCTTTCGCTTGTGATCTTTTCCCGCTCAGTTCGTTCACCCCCTAAAAATGCTCCTCGAAAAATCTTAGTTCCCTAATCCGTCCGGAAAAGAAATGATTTATCCGATAGTTGCAATTTTTGAATGGTGTCTGAAAATATTTGTCAATCAGCATCGGGTAACAATCCGGGTCAATGTCTGCAATTGAACCGCATCTGTCGCGCTGCTCCACATAAGGCATATCAAGCATAATGCGGACAATTTGACTTGCCCTGATTGGCGGGTGCGGTTCCCCTCGCACTTCTTCGTATTTCTCGAAAAAGTAGCGAAACACGTTTAGTATTTCTTCCAGACTGTACGCCCCTCCGGGGTATACACTGGCGGCAATTCTTGAAAACTTGTCAAAATCAAAAAGCATTTCTCTTTCCTCGATTCAAGAGCGGGGGCGGGGACGCGCTAGCGTCTCCCTCCTGCTGTGTGTGAAAACGTAAGTTTTCCCTCTTACCATCTGTTTCTGCATCTGCTTCTTCCTCTGCTTCTGCATTTATGACGTATCGTCACGGTACGTCGTTCTTCGATCTGTAGTACTCTTCGAATTCCTCTATTGTCCCGTTTGGATGTAAACCCTTCCAACGCGTGTAAGACATCTGTTTCTTGCCGCGTTCAAAATCATCAAAACTTTCATCGACGTATGGCTTGACGGAGGAAAACACCGCAAATTCCAGCGGTGGCATATTGACCACCTCGCCATTTTCGAAATACTGAAAGATCGCTTTGAGTGCTCTTCCAGCTGTTTCGTCCGGGACGCTGTCGATCAGAGCTTTCTGGTTCCGGAACATCTTAAACCAAGTGGGTCGACTTTCTTTTGCCATCAGCGCCCGCCCCCAGATCGCGCGTTTGCCAACGCCTCGCCATGAAGCTTTTCGAGAAGCGCTTCAACGTCGATCAAGTAGACTGTGCCCGCCTTGATATGCGGAACTGTGCCATCCTTGCAGCCGCGGCGTAGCGCGAATTGACTTATTCCAGTTGTCTTACACGCATCCGAAATTTTTTGAAAAGGAATCACCTTGTATACGCCCCCCTCTCTAACAATATCAGCCACATTAACGCCGAGTCCTGCTGCTAGTCTCCACGCAGTGCGCGGCTCACACGTCCCTCTGTGCACGATTGTACTGATGTTTTGTGCCGATACTCCGCACTTTACGGAAAGGTCTTTCTTCGTAAGCCCATTTTCAGCCAGCAACGTTTCAATCTTGAACGCATCAATTTTCATATCCTCACCTCCAAAATATTCATTTCGAATACATTATACACATTCGTTTTGAATATGCCAATAATTTATTTATTCGTCTTGAATATTTTATGCTTCTATGCTAAACTAACTGCGAGGTGGTATATATGACACTCGGTGAACGTATTCAGGCAGCACGAAAAAAGGCTAATCTAAAACAAACTGATCTGGCTGAAATGATTGGTTCATCGGTTGTTACAGTCGGACAATATGAACGCGACAAACGACAACCGCGCCTAGAGCAATTGGCCAGGATTGCAGACGCACTTAATGTAACAGTTGGCTATTTACAGGGTGAAGAAACAATCGACGCAAAACAAATAGTTGAAGCATTACAGAAACGTGACAATTCATCACTAGAATCATTGCTTGGGCTCGACGCGGGCAGCATACTGGCAATCGGTCAAGAGCAAATTGCTTCCCTCGAGAGTCAAAGAATTACCGAAGATATTGCCCGGCGTGCCGGTCTCACAATCAAAGACTCGCAAGGGAACGTTATTCATCAAGGCGACGGCAAACCGTGGGTTACAGCGTCGGACGTCGACTTATACCATATCGGCGCTTTACAATTTCACTCAGACGAAGACCGTATTGCATTTTTTTATAAGTGCCTAAACACCGACGGGATGCTTGCAGCAGGCAAGTGTTTCCTCGATCATCTCAAGCCGGAAGACTTAAAAGAAGTGGCTGATTATGTAGAAAAGCTTGCTCAAACGCCGCAATATCAGCGCCCGCAGGAAGCGGACGAAGACAAAAAATAAAGCCCCATGCAGGCATGGAGCAGGAAAGAGGTGTAATATGGGCAATAATAGCGAGATTATTATTTATCAGTCCGAAGATGGTCTGACGCATATTGATGTACGCATGGAGGATGAAACTGTTTGGCTGACGCAAGCGCAGCTTGTAGAGCTGTATCAAACCAGCAAAGCAAATATCAGCGAACACATCAAGCACATTTTCGAAGATGGGGAATTGGATGAGGATTCAGTTGTTCGGAATTTCCGAACAACTGCCGCAGACGGGAAAAGCTACAATACAAAGTATTACAATCTTGATATGATTATCTCTCTCGGCTACCGCGTGCGGTCTGTCATTGCTACGCAGTTTCGCCGGTGGGCAACGGAACGTCTGAAAGAGTACATGATCAAGGGCTTTACGATGGACGACGACCGGCTAAAACAGCTCGGCGGCGGGAACTACTGGAAAGAACTGCTTGATCGTATTCGTGATATCCGTTCTTCTGAAAAGGTGCTGTATCGTCAAGTACTGGATCTGTACGCTACCAGCGTGGACTACGACCCCAAGAGCAAAGAATCAACCATGTTCTTCAAAATTGTGCAGAACAAACTGCACTATGCGGCGCACGGTCACACAGCTGCGGAAGTGATCTACGACCGCGCCGACGCTACAAAGCCGTTTATGGGAATGAAATCTTTTTCCGGCGACTTTCCCACAAAAAAGGATATCTATTCCGCAAAAAACTTTCTCGACGGCGATGAGCTGAAGATCTTGAACAACTTGGTGTCTGGATATTTTGACTTCGCAGAAATTCAGGCCATGCGCCGCACCCCTATGTATATGAAAGACTATATCCAGCAGTTGGACAACATTCTTTCCTCCACGGGCGAGAAACTACTTGACGGCCCCGGCCGGGTATCTCATGCGCAGGCTATGGAGAAAGCGACAGCGGAGTACAAAAAGTACTTGCAGGAGAATTGGTCTCCGGTAGAGGAAGCATACTTGCAGACTCTAAAAGGGACTCAGAAAAAAATAGCAAAGCGAACGTCCAAGAAAAAAGGGGACATTTGATATGCCATCTACGCGAAAAAAGGTCAACAAATCCGGGCAAGCCTTCTATGAAATCCGCGTCAGCCGCGGGCGCGGCAAATCCTATCTGACAAAGCGCTGGTATGTCCCCGAAGGCTGGAGCCAACGGGCAATCGACCGGGAACTTGCATCCGTAGCCGCCGAATTTGAGCGGCAATGCACTAATGGCGAGATCATCAGCCGCGCAGAGCAGCGCGAGAAGGACGCGCAGGAAGCCGCTGAGGCCGCGCGTATTCTGACCTTGAAACAATACGGAGAGCGGGTATTCATGCCCGCAAAGGCCGTCACGATCAGCGAGAACGGGCGCTACAGCTATCAGGGCTGTTTAGACCGCGAAGTATACCCCGTTCTTGGCAATATCAAAATGCCGGAGATCACGCCCGCACAAATCACCGCTCTGCTTCTTGATATTCAGTCCAGCGGAAAAGCGCACGCAACCGCTGTGAAGGTCTACGCCATTTTGCACGGCCTTTTCAAAATGGCATACCTGGGCGATATGATCCAGCAAAACCCGATGGATAAGGTCGAGCGCCCGAAGCCGCGAAAGGGCGAAGCAAAAGCCGCTGCCCCCGCGGCATACACGGCAGAAGAGGTCAGCGTCCTTCTTTCCGCGCTGCGTGAAGAGCCGCTGAAATGGCAGGCGCTCGTTCATATCCTGATTGATACGGGAATCCGGCGCGGAGAGTGCTGCGCTCTCAAGTGGGAAGACGTAGACTTCAAGACCGGCGAAATCACCATCACAAAAAATCTCTGCTACACGCCAACGAAAGGCGTATACATGGACACGCCCAAAAGCGGCCAGTCACGTACCGTTTATGTCGGAGACGATACGGTTTCCCTTTTGCGCAAGCTCCGCACAGAACAGGCGTCAAAGGCCGTGAGCGCCTATATTTTCACCCAAGAAGGAATCCCGGAACCGATGCACCCACAGAGCCCGACACGTTATCTGAAAAAGCTCTCCAAGCGCTGCGCCCTGCCTGACCTTCACCCGCATAAGCTGCGGCACACCTTCGCCAGCGTTGCAATCACGAACGGCGCTGACGTAGCCAGCGTCTCCGAAGCTCTTGGGCACAGCGATAAGGCGGTAACGCTGCGGATGTATACTCACGCAAATTCCGAAAGTGTCAGCAAAGCCGCGCAGATCATGCGCGATGCAATCAAGAAGGCCGCAAATAAGGGATGAGGTCACGCGGTATGGGTTTCGGAAAAACCCATACAAAACCCATACCGGCACTGAAAAACGGCATATTGCAAGCCACGACAAGCAGCAGTAAGAAGCAGAAATCAAAATCCCGTTTCCCTTGCGGTGCAATGACTTTTCGCAACAAGCCACAACAAGCGGCAACAGGCTAAAACAGGTCGTGCATAATTGGTAATGACGAGGTCGGCAGTTCGAATCTGCCCAGCAGCTCCAGAAACCGGTTTACCGCATTGCGGTGAACCGG
>CAKUNY010000057.1 GCA_934668605.1 uncultured Oscillospiraceae bacterium
TGAATGATTCTGCAAAGAAGAACCCCGATTGCCGTCGGCAGGAGCATCCCAAGAAGCGCGCACTTCGCGCTGCCGGATTCTTTTCCGATGGTAAGCACCGTCGTGCTGCACGGCCAGTGAAAAAGCGTGAAGACCATGACGCAAAGCGCAGTTTTCCATGTCCAGCCCGCCTGCACCAGCTGCGAGCTCACATCCATCGTCTGCGCCTGCGCAAGGCTTCCGCCGGAGGATAAGATCATCACACACACCGGAAGCAGCAGCTCGTTTGCCGGGAAGCTTAACAGAAACGCAAGCAGGATCGCGCCGTCCATTCCGAGCCACGCACCCGCCGGGTCGAGCGCTGTTGATAGCGCTGCCAGCACCGACTGGCCTCCCAGTTCGATATTTCCGAGCAGCCACAGCAGAAGCCCCGCCGGTGCGGCGACCAGAACCGCCCTTCCGAGCACAAACAGGCTTCTGTCTCGCAGCGAACGCACGATCACCTTGCCGATCTGCGGCCGTCTGTATGGCGGAAGCTCGAGCGTCACATGAGACGGCGCGCCCTTTAATACCGTTTTCCCAAGCACGTAAGATGAGAGCATCGTCGCCCCCACGCCGAGCAGCACACAGCCGGTCAGAAGAAGTGCGGCCAGCCATGCATTTCTTGCCCCGAAAAAGACCGCGCTCAGTGTCAATAGCGTCGGGAAGCGCCCATTGCACGGCACCAGCGCGTTTGTGAGCATGCCGATGCGCCGTTCGCGCTCGGAGTCAATGATCCGGCAGCCGCTGACGCCCGCTGCGTTGCAGCCGAAGCCCATACACATCGTGAGCGCCTGCTTGCCGCAGCTGCCGCATTTTTCGAAGCACGCGTCCATCAAAAACGCCACGCGCGGCAGATACCCCGCGTCCTCCAGCAGCGTAAAGAGTGGAAAGAAGATCAGAACCGGCGGCAGCATGACGGAAACGACCTTCGCCGTCGTCTGGTAGACGCCCGCGATGAGCGCGCCGGAGAGCCACGAAGGCGCGTAGAAACTGTCAGCCACCGCCCACAAGATCGCCTCCGCAGCGTCAAAGCCGCGCTGTAAAAGCTCCGACGGCACATTCGCGCCCTGTATCGTCAGCCAGAAGACGAGCCCCAGGAGTCCTGCCAGCGAAAGCAGCCCCGTCACCTTCCCCGTGAGCAGCCGGTCGACCCGGAGCTCGCGCGTCTTCGCGTCCTGCTTCGTTTCGCGCACGACCCGCTTTGCGATCTCGAATGCGCGCCGAACAAACTGCGCCGCGATCTCATCGGAAGCCTGCCTGGAAGCCCCGCGCAGCGCCTCAGCGCCCAAGAGCGACGCCCGGATGGAATCCGGCACGACACCGCACCGGCGCGGTCTTGGCGCCTCAAAGCCGTCCAGGATCCGCCGCAGCTGCTCTAAAAGCGCGCCCATTCCCTCTTCCCTGCCCGCTGACGCGGCCACGACCGGCACGCCGAGTTCAAATGACAGCGCGGCAAGATCGATCCCGATTCTCTTTTTCTCCGCCTCATCCATCAGATTCACGCACACGAACACCCGGTCGGTCAGCTCCATGACCTGCAAGGCAAGAATCAGGCTCCGTTCCAGACTCGTCGCGTCACATACGGCGATCACACAGTCGGCCTCGCCGCCGGAAATGAACCCGGCTGCCAGCGCTTCCTCCTGCGATTTGCTGACCAGCGCGTATGTACCGGGAAGGTCGACCAGCCGGATCTCTTCGCCCTTATACCGGCACGTCCCCTGCGCAAGAGCGACCGTCTTTCCCGGCCAGTTTCCGGTGTGCTGCCGCATGCCGGTCAGGGCATTGAAGATCGTGCTTTTGCCGACGTTCGGGTTTCCTGCCAGCGCGACGACCGGCATCTCCTTTGTCTGCCGAGCCGCCGTCATAGCGCGCGCTCCACAAAAATTTCCCGCGCGTCCCGGCGCCGCAGCGCAATGACCGCGCCGCGCACCGTAAAGGCCATCGGAGAGCCCGCAGGCGCGATGAAGCGGCACGAAACGAGCGTATCCGGAATCAGTCCCAAATCAAACAATCTGCGCCGCAGCGCGCCTTCTACGCGGATTTCTGCCACGCGGGCAGTTTCTCCCGGCGTAATCGCGCTGAGCGGTATGATCTGCTGCATGAACTCTTCCTCCCAACAAACCCGCTTTCTTCGGGTCTGATACAGCATACGCCGCCTGCGCCCAAAATGTGACAAAACGCGCACCACCCGAAGCTTGGGCAGTGCGCGTTTTTGATTGATCTGTTACGGCAATGCGTCAAACGCGGGCTTGAGCGTCTCGAGCTTCGGGATGCTGCACATCGCGTTCCACGCCATAAAGCCGCCGTCCAGCCCGTTTTCCAACAGCGCCTGAATCTGGCCGCCGACCTCCTCCGCGCCGTAGGTGTTATACGGCGGGCGAATCGCGTCGTAGGCCTGGATCCAGGTACGCACGATGGCGGGGCTCGGTGTTTCCGTTTGCCGCTTGGCGGCGTTCTTTGCCCAGTCGAGAAGCGTCTCATACGGGTGCTCCCAGGGCCGGTACGAGCCGTTCTGCGCGAAGTGGTCGGGATACGGCATGCCGCTGATCACGTCGACAACGTTGCTGATGGCCGGCCAGTACTGACCATAGGCCGTGACGTAGCTGCCGGAGGTTTCGCCGAAGACGTCGGCACTGACATACACCCCCGCGTCATGCAGCTCGTCGCAGGCGTACATCAAAAAGCGCTGGATGGCCTGCGCCTTCGTCTCGTTATACTCGTTGCGGTAGTCGATGTTGCCGTCTTCCTCGTAATAATATGTCCCGTCCGGGAAGCGGACATAGTCGAACTGAATTTCGTTGAAGCCGAACAGCCGGACGGCCTCCTTGGCAAGCTCCACCTTGTATTCCCACACGTACCGGCAGAAGGCGCTCGGCCAGTAGCTGCCCGCGATATATAAGGGATCGCCCGACGCGTCGGAGATAGCATATTCGGGATGGTCGCTGACGAAGAAGGAGTCGTTGAAGGTGGTTAAGCGTCCAATCACATAGAAGCCCGCGTCCTTGATCTTCTGGATGCAGGTCTTATACTCCTCCTGCGTGTTGTTGGCGTAGGAATCGGCCGTCGGCGAATACTTGCGGAAGACCTCGGAATCATAGCCGATGGACGTGCCGTCCATGATGTTGACGACGAAGGCGTTGATCTTCGTGGTCTTGGCATAGGCGATATACGCATCGATATTTCCCAGCACATCCGGGTCGCAGGTGAGATAGAGCGCGTAGACATGCTCGGGCATGACGTTGTCTTCGAAGCTCGCCTTCTGGCGCGGGTAATAGTCCAGACTCTCGCCGTCGCCGCCGCCATACCGGTCTGCGCGTCCGGCGTGAATCATGTAAGTACCGAAGCGGTCATAGACCTCCATCGCGGCTTCCAGCGTGCTGGCGGTATATTCGCCCGAAATATAGCCCGTCTCTTCGCCGTTTGTGACCTCATAGAGATGGACAACGCCGTCTGTCATGTAGTCGTAGCCCACGATCTGAAGCTCCGTGCCCTTCTGGAGAAGCCCCCCCAGCTCGACGGATTCCGGGTCGAGACGCAGGTTCTGCGGCGTGCGCACAAAGACGCTCGTCTCGCGCATCACATCGTTCGGGTCGTCGGTCAGATTCTCCTCGGCGACGTAGCCGTATTTGAGAGAATCGAGATAGGTCAGATAATATGTCACGCCGTCTTTTTTTCGCGTGTGCTCCGACGATACCGTGACCTCGCTACCGCGCACGGCGGTTCCGGCGGGCTCCAGATCATCGTTTAAATAGCTCACACTCGGGCTGCCGGCACAGAGATAGGCCTTTTCATAGCGGCTGGTCTTCTCCGTCTGCGCAGAATCCGGCTTCGGCTCTTCCCGGCCGCCGGTAATGACGCAGATGAACAGAATCAGCGCCACCAGCACCAGAACCGCAAGCAAAATCAGCCAGGAGTTCTGCCGGAGGAACTTTCTCTGCTCCTGCTGCTGGCGACGCCTGGCCTTGCGCGATTTTGATTTCCGGTTCTTCTGCCGGTTCTGTTCGGAGTGCGGCTGCATAGTCTTCCCTGCCTTCCTGTATGAAGACATTATACATCAACTTTTCAGAGATTTCCACCATTTTTGTAAGATTTCTGAAAGATTGGCGGATTCTGCCGCGTTTTTTGCCGTTCTCGCTCCATTTTACCGGTCAAATATTTGTCTTTTTCGCCATCATCCACCATTTTCTCCAAATTCCGCCGCAGCGCCCAAACGTTATGTAAATCATTTTTCAGAACTTTTTCCAGCAAAACGCGCGCCGCAGGAAGCTTCCTGCGGCGCGCATCCGGTAAAATTTCAAAGCTCGCCTATATAGTAAATGTAGTCGAGACAGCGCAGCGCTTCGATGATCTCCTTGTGCGTTTTGTACTTTTTAAGCTCCTGACTGCTGATGGTGATGGCGACCGTGTAGACGCTCAGGCCGGAATTGAGGTAGGCGGGGTTTGCCTCAATGTCGTCGATTTTGAGCCCGAGGCGGCGGATGGTCGTGACAAAGTCCTGCAAGTTATACTTGCTCTTGAGCTCCAGATGCACCTCAAAGTGGTTCGACCGGTCTTTGAGATACGTCTCAAACGCCGGAAGCCACGAAAGGCAGCCCAGAATCGCCGCAAAGCCAAGCACTGCCAGCGTATAGAGCCCCGCGCCGAGAGACAGCCCGAGCAAGCTGCACGACCAGAGAGCCGCTGCCGTCGTGAGCCCTCGGATCTGGCTCTTGGAGCTGAAGAGGATGGAATTCGTGCTGATGATCGCAATGCCGAGCACCACCGCCGCCGAGATGAGCGGCAAACTTCCCACCTCCCGGTCGAGCGTCATCGCTGCGGTTCCGGACATGCAGACAAGAACAAACGTGCGAAGCCCCGCCGCGTGCCGCTTTGCCGCGCGCTCACAGCCGAGAATCGCACCAAACAGCAAAGCCAGCGCCAGCCGGAATGCGATCGCCCATAGCCCATCTCCCGCGCTCCATGCACCAAGAAGCGCTCCAATCGGATCGTACATCGCTTACCCTCCCTTTCGTGCCATTGTGTTTCGTCCTGTCAGCCGCGAAAAACCCATCTGCTCTCGCTGCTCCATCGCCGCCTGCGTGAAGGCCAGCTCCTCGGGGCTGGGATCAACATTGTGCGCGGGCAGCTCCTGCTGGATTTTCTGAATGCGCTCGATGAGAAGCTCGAGCTCCGTTTTCTGCGGCGCTTCCGGAGCCGATTCCTCCACGTCGACCAGCTCCTCGAGCTTTGTCGAATACGAATGCGACAGATACAGCGCCAGCTTCGCGCAGCCGGGGCCAATGAGCTCGTAGAGCACCGACGAGGCTAAGATGATCGTCTGCAGATCCTGCCCGATCTCGCCCCCGAGCGTTCTCGCGCCGAGCGCCGCCAGACCGATGGCCACGCCTGCCTGCGGGATGAGCGCAAGGCCGAGGAAGTCGCGCGTGCGCTTTGGCTTTTTGACGATCAGGCAGCCGAGCCACGCGCCCGCGTATTTGCCGAGAATGCGCGTGATAAAATAGAGCACGCCAACTAAGATCAGCGGCACGCTCCCGAGCGTGTTCTGGGTGCCGAAGAGCGTGTCTAACCGGAAGCTGAGTCCCGAGCGCACGAAGAACAAAAGCAGCACCGGTGGGCTGAAATAGGCCAGCTGCTGAAAAAGATTCGCGTCATTCGTGAGATTGATATACACCATACCCATTGACATACACCCAAGTAGCGGCGAAACATCGAGAAGCGTACACACCCCGCAGAACGCGAACAGCGTCGCAAGCGACACGATCAGCCGGTTATCCGTCGACCGCTTGCGAAACAGGAGCTTGAGCAAAAAGCCAAAAAAGCCGCCCAGCGCCAGCACGAAGAGATTGACCAGAATTGGTTTGATGATCGTCTCAAAGCCGGAGCCGCGATTTCCGCTTCCGGCCAGCGCGATGGAAATGGCGATGCTGTAGGCAACGAGGCTCACCACGTCGTCTAAGGCGACAATTTGCAGCAGCGTCTCGACAAAATCGCCCTTCGCGCCCGTCTGCCGGATGGTCATGACCGTAGACGCCGGAGCCGTCGCCGATGCAAGCGCCGCGAGCACCGCGCAGAACGCGAGGTCAAGCCCCAGCACGAAATAAGTCAGCACAAACACAAGAACCGACGCCATGCACGCCTCAAAGAGCGTAATGATAATCACGCCGAGGCCGCTTTTTTTGAGCGTCGAGAGCTTAAAAAACTCACCGACACTGAACGCGATGAACGCCAGCGCAATATCGGAAATGAAATCCATTCCGCGAATGACGCTCTCCGGGATCAGATTCAGGCAATAAGGGCCTATCAAAATGCCCGTCAGGATATACGCCGTCACATCTGGCAGCCGCAGCGCTTTTGTGATTCTCGTCATTGCGAAGCCCAGAAACAGCATCAGCGCGACCGAGATGATCACGCCCGCCGTCTGTCCGGACTGCGCCAGCTTCTGTGAAAACGCTCCAAGCATTCCGTTCCCTCCTTGCATTTGGTTACGTTTTATGATATAACGGTTCAAGAATAAATGCAAATTATGTTTTTTTAGTATCTCATAAATATTTTTAATAGGATGTGAAAGCATGCTCAATCCGAAGCTGGGTACCCTTCTCACCGCGGCGGAACTTGGCAGCTTCACGCGCGCGGCAAGCGCGCTGAGTCTCACGCAGCCCGCCGTCAGCCATCACATCAAGGAACTCGAGCAGCAGCTCGGCGTAACGCTCTTTTTGCGGAAGAAAGGGCAGATTTCTTTGACGCCGGAGGGGGAGATCGTCTTGCAGTACGTCCGGCGCATGAAGGCTCTGGAGCAGCAGATGATGCAGGAGCTGCGCTCTTCCGACCGCCGCCTCACCCGCCTTCGCGTCGGCATCACGCACACGGCTGAGAGCAATCTGATCACCGAGGTGCTCGCGAAATTCGGCCGCGAAAACGACGGCGTATCGATAACGATTACGACCGATACCATAAAAAATCTTTATGATGCGATGGAGCACTTCGAGCTCGATCTGGCCGTTGTGGACAGTACGGTTCCCTCGCCCGACCTCAACGCGCTGATGCTGGACACGGACTGCATCGTCTGCGTGCTCTCCAACAACAATCCCCTCTCACGCCACGCGATGGTGACTTTAGACGATCTCAAAAAAGAGCGCATGATCCTGCGCCTGCCGTCCTCCGCCACGCGAAAGCTCTTCGAGGCGCACCTGCTGAGCCTCGGCATAAGCATCGACGCGTTTGACGTTGCGATGGAGGTCGACAATATCGCGACGATCAAGGATCTCATCCGAAAGGATCTCGGCGTGTCGATTCTCGCGCGCAGCGCCTGCATGGACGAGCTGCGAAAGGGGAAGCTGACGGCGCTTCCGATCGAAAACCTCAGCATGGTGCGGCAGATGAACCTCGTCTATCGCAAGGACTTCCAGCACATGGAGCTTCTCTACGAGATTCTAAGACTCTACCACGACACCGCCATGCAATTGCAATAGATCTTCCCATTTCCTATTGCTTCGTGGGTTTCCGAAAATCTTCCCACTTCTGCGTAGGGGACGATTGAGCACATCGTCCCGTTGGGAAGTTACGAATTCGCCGAAAATTTCCGTAAAACAGGTTCCGTTTGCCGGGTCGATGTGGGCATCGACCCCTACGCAAAATTGGGAAATCTCCCAATGAATCTGTAGGGGCGGGCGCCCCTACGAACCTTTTTCGAACATATACAGATACGAAAGACCGGAGAAGCGTCTCTCCGGTCTTTTATCGTATGCAATTGCAGTTGAATTTGCGCCTTAGCCCTCTTTCATGAGTTTCCTTCTGGCGAGGTTGATGGTGCCCTCCTGCATGGAGTTGATCCACTCGAGGCTTTTGCCGCAGCCAAGCGCGACGCAGGAGTCCGGGTCGTCGGCAATCGTACAGGGAATTTCCGTGCGCTCGGAGATCAGGAAGTCGAAGCCGTAAAGCTGGCTGCCGCCGCCGGTCAGGACAATGCCGTTGCGCGCCACATCCGCCACCAGCTCCGGAGAGCTCAGCTCCAGAACAGCCAGCACCTCGTCGACGATCTGCCGGGCAGGCCGTTTGAAGGCCTCCATGAGATCGACCGAGGAAACCATTTCCTCCTTGGGAAGGCCGGTCTTGAGATCGCGCCCCTTGACCAGCATGCTGACGGGCTCCGGCCGGTCGTAGACGCAGCCGATAGTAATTTTCACTTCCTCAGCGGTGTTGAGGCCGATGATCATGCCGTAGCGCTTGCGCATGAAGGCCGCGACCGCCTCGTCGAACGTGTCGCCCGCGATTTTGATCGAGGACGATGTCGCGATGCCGCCGAGGGACAAAACGGCAATATCCGTCGTGCCGCCGCCGATGTCGACCACCATGTGTCCATCCGGCCCCGTAATGTCGAGCTTTGCGCCGAGCGCCGCCGCATACGGCTCTTCGATCAGATACACACGCCGCGCGCCGGCTTCCATCGTCGCCTGAATGACCGCGCGCTCTTCAACCTCTGTCACACCGGACGGCACGCAGACGATCACGCGGGGCTTGATGAGGGAAAACTTGCTGATTTTTTTGAGGAACTGGTCGAGCATTTTCTCGGTCATCTCGTAGTCGGAAATGACGCCGTCTCGAAGCGGACGCACGGCCACGATATTGCCCGGCGTTCTTCCGAGCATATTTCTGGCTGCCGCGCCGACCTGAAGCACCTTGCCGGTGTTTTTATCCACCGCCACAACCGATGGCTCGCGCAGAACAATGCCCTTTCCTTCCTCATAGACCAGAATATTCGCGGTACCAAGGTCGATACCGATATCTCTTGAAAGCTTCATAGGTTCTCACCTTTCCTTATCCTTACGTGGAGAAGCGAACGCCGCGCAGAAAATATGCTCCGCGCCCGCCTGTCTGAGCACCCGGCAGCACTCTGAGAGCGTCGCGCCGGTGGTCACAATATCATCGATCAAAAGAAGCGTCTTCCCGGAAACCTCCGCGCCGGGACGCACGGAAAACGCGCCCGATGCGTTCGCCTGACGAAGCGCCGCGTCCTTGAGCCGCGACTGCGGGTTTCGCTCGGCGTGCTTCTGAACAGCCGCGACGGCAGGCAAACTGAGCTCCGCCGCAACTTTCCTCGCCAGAAGCTCCGACTGATCGTATCCGCGCGCTCCGCGGCGCTTTTTGCTCACAGGAACCCAGCACACGCCGTCAAAGCAGCACCCGAGCTCATCTGAAATCCTGCCCGCCATCCATTTGCCGTACACATCCGCGTAAAAGTCGCGGCCGGAGAATTTAAAGCGCAGGAAGGACTCCCGTACCTGCCCTTCATAAAAGAGCGTCACGCTGAGGCCGTCCGCGCCGTCCACCTGCGGCTTTTCGCCCTCGAAGTTTGGAAGCGCTTCGAGGCAGTCCGGGCAAATCTCCCGTTCGTCTTCTGCAAGAAGGCGCCCGCAAATGACGCACTTGGGCGGATACAGAAGATCCAGCAGCCAATCGAGCACACGCATCATTCTGCCGCACCCTGCTCGAGCCGAAGCTTGAGCCCGCTGTAGCGCCGCTGCTGGCGGTCGTTGCGCGTCATGGCGGCGATCACCTCTTCGTTGCCGACGATGATGAAGAGCTCCCTTGCGCGCGTGATGGCCGTATAGAGAACGCTCCGCGTCAGAAGCAGCTGAGAGCCCGAGAACGCAGACAAAATCACCGCCCGGTATTCGCTGCCCTGGCTCTTGTGCACCGTCATCGCATACGCTGGCTCGAGCTCGGAGAGCATGTCGAAGCTGTATTCCGCGCGCCGGTCGTCGAAGTCGATCGTCACGAGCTCCGCTTCAAAGTCGATGCGCGCAATGGTTCCGATGTCGCCGTTAAAAATGCCGGTGCCCGCGCCGAGGCCGTCGCACCTTTTCCATAGTATATCATAATTGTTCCGGATTTGCATCACCCGGTCGCCCTCGCGGAAGGAAAAATCTCCGTGCTTTTTCTCCCGTTTTCCCGTCGCGGGCGGATTCAAGACGGCTTGCAGCGCCAGATTCAGCGCTCTCGTGCCGGTGTCGCCCTTTCTGGTCGGAGAGAGCACCTGAATGTCCCCGGGTGCAATGCCCATGTTTTTCGGCAACCGCGCCGCGCAGAGCTCCTGCACGGTCTGCACCAGACTCTCCGCCGTCCGTCTGCGCATAAAAAAGAAGTCCTTGTCCTTGCGCGATAGATCGGGAAGCTCGCCCCGGTTGACCGCGTGCGCGTTCATAACAATGAGGCTCTCCTGCGCCTGCCGGAAAATTTCCGTGAGGCGCACCGTCGCGATTTTCCCGCTGCGAATGAGATCGGAGAACACGTTTCCCGCGCCGACGGACGGCAGCTGATCGGGGTCGCCGACCAGAATCAAACGGCAGCTTGGCGTAAGCGCACGCAGAAGAGAGAGCATCAGCTGCAAATCGACCATCGACGTTTCGTCCACGATCATCGCGTCGATTTTGAGCGGCTCGTCCTCATCGTGGAAAAACGACATGAGCCCCGTCGCCTCGTCAAACTGCGCCTCAAGAAGTCTATGGATCGTGGACGCGTCGCGCTCTGTCACCTCGGAAAGGCGCTTGGCCGCGCGCCCGGTCGGAGCCGCCAGCTGCGTTTTGACCTTCATCGAATCAAAAAGCGCGAGAATGCCGGACATGACAGTTGTTTTGCCCGTGCCGGGTCCGCCGGTCACGATCAGAAGCTGCTGCGTGGCCGCTTTTCGGATGGCCTCGCGCTGTAATCTTGCATAGGAGATCCCCTGCTCTGCCTCGATCTGTGATACCAGCGCGTCAAGATTTTTGGGCGCGGGCAGCTCCTTTTCCGCCATCTGCAAAAGCCGGTTCGTAATATATGTCTCCGCCTCATAAAACTCCGGCAGATAGCACGCCTGCAAGCCGGCGATCGTATCGACCACCAGCCGTTCCTGCTCCGTAAGGCGCGTGATTCCCGCTTCAATGAGCTCTGTCTCCAGATTCAAAAGCGCCGCCGTCGCCGCGCAGAGCTTGGGCTCGGGGATAAACGTGTGGCCGTTTGAAAGGTTATAGGAAAGTTCAAAAAGAATACCGGCTTCCACCCGCCGCTCATCGTCCGCCGCCACGTCGAGCTCCAGCGCAAACGCGTCGACAAGCGAAAAATCAGCGTGAAAATACGGGTCGGTCAGAAGATACGGATCATCCCGAAGCGCGTCCTGCGCCAGCTCTCCGTACACACGGTACAGCCGCACAGCAAGCTCCGGCGGCAGCCGGTGCGCCGTCAGAAACTCAATCAGTCTGCGAATGCCGGATTGGCGGCGGAAGCTCTCGCTCATCTCGCGCGCCTTCTTTTCCGTGATGCCCGGAATTTCCGTCAGCCGCTCGGGCTCGTTTTCCAGCACATCGAGGCTGGACGCGCCGAAGCGCGAGACGATCTTCTCCGCCGTCTTCGCGCCGATGCCCTTGACCGCACGGGAGGAAAGGAACGAAAAAATCTCCGCCCTCGTCTCCGGCATGAGCCGCTCGAGAAACTCCGCCTCAAACTGCTGGCCGTGGTTCGGGTGATGCCCCCATTTGCCGGCAATGACGAGCCGCTCGCCGACGATCGTCATGGGAATCGTGCCGACCACGGTCACGAGCTCGCCGTCCTCTGTGCGGAGCTTCAAAACGCTATATCCGTTTTCCGGGTTCTGAAACAGCACGCTCTGCACTGTCCCGCGAATCATCTGTTCTTCCTGCCTCGTCATTGTTCCATCCCATCTCTACCATCGCGCATAGCTGCGTCCGGGTTCCAACCTGCAAATAAAGCCGATCGCGCGCAAATATTTCCAGCTCACGACTCGCGTCTTCCGCCAAACCGTCACGAACAACAAAAACCGCGCCGCGCGAAAGTCCCGCCGCCCGCAGCCACTCGATCGTCCGCAGCTGCCGCTCCAATGCGCCGGACTTACTTTCCGGAAAAATCACCGTCAGCTGCCTTTCAGACAACGGCAGCAGGAACCATCCCGCCAGCACCCAGATCAGCGCCAGAATCCCCACGCACCAGAGCGCGCAAATCAAAACGTCCACGATCACAAAATCACCCCACGCATTCTATGCGCGAGGCTCTGAAAATGCTAACGATATCATACTATATTTCAAGCACAATTTCCACAAAAACCTGAAATTCTTCAAAGAAAGCCTCGCAGAGTTTCGCCATACGCAGATGGCGAAATAAAATTCAAATCCATTTTATCCGGCGGCTCCGCCGACCGGAAAAATACTCTACGCCTTGACTGCGCGCAAGCTTTTCG
>CAKUNY010000058.1 GCA_934668605.1 uncultured Oscillospiraceae bacterium
TCGCGGCAAACCTCGAGCTGGCCTATAACAACGCCCGCGCCTGCTCCAAGATCGCCTGCGCCTACGCAAAGCTGTAATAACCCGTTCCAATTGCACGCAAAAGCCCCGGAAGATTGGTCTTCCGGGGCTTCAGTATATCAAAAAACCTCGTAGAGTTTCGCCCCGCAGGGCGAAATTAAATGGAGATCTATTTTATCCGGCGGCTTTGCCGACCGGAAAAATACATATCGCCTCGCAAGTGTGGAATTTTTGCCCCATCGGGGCAAAAATTATGCGCGCAGTCGAGGCGCAGCCCCTTCTGTCAAGAAAGCGTCAGTTTTTTTGACAGGCTCAGCCCCGGAAGCCAGATGGCTTCCGGGGCTCGTTTCGTCTTTGCAGAACCGGCGGTCAGTGATCGGATTTAAGGCCTGCGCCGCACATGGTGATGAGCGTGTCGGGCGTTTTCCCGTACAGCCTGCAATACTCCAAATAGGCCGCGTAATTGGCCGCCGTCGTGTGCTCGCAGTAGATGCCCTTGCGTGCGATCGTGGCGCGCGCTTCAAGGATCTTGTCCTCCGGCGCGTGAACAAAGCGAACGCCGTGCTTTTTCGCGAGGGCGAGAATTTCGGCGCCCCGCATCGGCTTTCCGATGGCGATGCCCTCGGCGATGGTCGGCGTGGGCGTGACGGGCGCGGGCAGATCGGAGTTTTCTTCCGCCGCGCGAAGAAGCGGGTCGCAGTTCTGGCTTTGCAGGGCGATGATCTGCGGGAAGGTATCGATCACGCCGCTTTTTTGAAGATGCTCGAGCGCGAAGACCGCGCCCAGAAACAGCGTGCCGTTTCCGACGGGGATCACGAGGTTCGCCGGGATTCTTCCGAGCTGCTCAAAGACCTCGTAGATATAGGTCTTTGTGCCCTCGTAGAAAAACGGATTGTAGACGTGGTTTGCGTAGTATACGCCCTCTTTTTCTACCTTCTCGCGGCACACATCCGCGCAGTGGTCGCGCGAGCCGGGAACAACGGTGCACACCGCGCCGTGCGCGCGGATCATGTCGATCTTCTTGGGGCTCGTTCCCTCGGGGACAAAAATTTCACAGTCGATGCCTGCCTTGGCGCAGTACGCCGCGACGGCGTTTCCGGCGTTGCCGCTCGAATCCTGCACGACCTTGTCAACGCCGATGGCCTTGCAGTGCGCAATTAAGACAGCCGCGCCCCGGTCTTTAAACGACAGCGTCGGCATGAAGTAGTCCATCTTGAAAGATACATCTTCATCGAATCTCACGACCGGGGTCATGCCCTCGCCGAGCGTCACGTCCCGCCAGCTCTCGCCGTCTAAGGCCATGAACCGCCGATAGCGGAACTGGCTCCATTCGTGTGTGTCGATTTTTCCGAGGTCAAACGCCTCCGGCTCATAATCCAGCCGCCAGAGCCCGCCGCAGTCGCAGCCTGCTTTTCTGGTGGTAACGGCTTGCGTTCGTCCGCATTTCGTGCATACAAATTTCATACTAGTCCCTCCCGCTTTCCATACCCGGCAGCTCTGCCACGGCCTCAATTTCCACGAGCGCCCCGTTGTGAAGTTCCCTTGTCGGAACAATGACGCGCGCGGGCTTATGCGCCCCAAAAAACGCGCCGTAGACCTCGTTGACGGTATCCCAATGGGAAACGTCCGGAATATAGACCCGGCACAAAACGACGTTTTCCTTCGCGCATCCGGCGGCCTTTAAAACAAGCTCGACGTTGTGAAGCGCGTCTTTCGTCTGCTCCTCGATCGTTTCGGCCATCGGAAGTCCCGTCTCGTGGTGCACCGGGAGCTGGCCGGAAATATAGAGCGTATTTCCCGAGATCATGCCCGGCACGTAATGGCCCTTGTTTTGCAGCTTCGTTTCGATTCTGATTTCCTTCATCCGCGCTTCCCCCGTACCTCGTCCAAATAGCTGTAGATCGTGACCTTGCCCACGCCGAGCTTTTCCGCTGCTTTTTCGACGCTGCCCTTCATCAGAAACAGTCCCTTTTCGTCCATGAAGCGGATTTTTTCCAAGCGCTCGTCCCGGCTCAGGCTCTGCACGTCCGCGCCCTTTAAAATGTTATCCATCAGGTTTTCGATCATCACCGACACATGCGCGCCCGCCGCTTCCTCTGTCTGCGCCTGCGCTTTTTGGGGCTCGGGCGGCAGCAGCGACTGCAAGAACGCCAGCGCCCCGGAGAGCTTCGTCGTGTCCAGATTGATGCACATCGCGCCGGTCAGGTGCCCGCGTTCGTCCTTGATGAGAAGCGACGACGAGCGGATGTATTTGCCGTTCGGCGCGGTAAAATAGTAGTTCGCAACGAAGTTTTCCTTCAGATCGTCCGACAAAATGACCTGCTTGACCAGCTGATCGAAGCTCTCGCCGATTCTTCTGCCGGTGACGGACGGGTTTTCCACATAGACGACCGAATGCGCGGGATCGTCCAGATCGTGGAGCACGACCTCGCAGTCCGGCCCCAGCGTCTGCACAAGCATCTGCGCCAGCGGAATATAGGGGCGCAATTCTTTTTTAATTTCCATCGCGGCACCTCACTGCAATTTCCCGTGGCAGGCGATCGGAAGCGACTTGACGACCTCGTCGCCGTCTATCAAATACGCCGCGTCATAGAGGTTGCAGACCGGGCAGATGTGCACCGGGATGATACGCACCTTGTCGCCAACCGAGACGCTGTCGTGAAACGCCCGGTCATTTAAAATCGCGTGCTCGTCGAAGACCTTTTCGATAGGAACGTCCTCTCGGCCAAAGATCGTGCCCTTGCCGGGAGTTGCGCAGATGCCCTCCGTCCGGGACTGCATCGTAAGCCCCTTCGCGCCGACGTCCAGAATGGTTCTCGTATCGGTCGGCCTACTGATCACGCTCGCAAGCACCGTCGCCGCGCAGCGCTCTAACGTTCCGATCGCGTGCCCCTGCGACGCGTCCATAAGGGCGTAGGTTCCGGGGCGCAGCTCGGTAATGCCGGGGAGAATTTTTACGTGATTCATAAATGTCGGCGTCGCGCCGTAGCTGACGGTTTTGCAGGGCATACCGTGCGCGGCGGCCAGGCTTGCAAAGTGAAGCGTCCTGTGCTGCGCGCCCTCGGAGAGCGCCTCCAGGGTTTCGCGGTTTTCTGTCCCATAGCTGTTTCCGTCGTGCGAGAAAATGCCGGAGAACAAAACGTGCGGGCAGGCGCGGATGGTATCCAGCAGCGCGAGAAAATCCGCTTCCTCGATGATGCCCGAGCGGTTTTCTCCGACCTCGATCTCAATGAGCACCGGCACCGAAACGGTTTCCTCCGCGAAAATCCGTTCCGCGCGCTCGACCTGGCAGGGCGTGTCCACGCCGAAGGAAATGGCGACGCCCTTTTTGAGAAGCGCGGCAATGCGGCGGAGCTTCAGATCTCCCACGATTTCGTTCGCGATGAAGATATCGCGGATGCCGTGTTCGGCCATGACCTCGGCTTCTCCCGTTTTCGCGACCGCAATGCCGCACGCACCGGCGGCCAGCTGCATCTTCGCGATCTCGGGGCATTTGTGCGTCTTCGTGTGCGGCCGGAGCGCGGCTCCGCTTTCGTCTGCGTAGCGCTGCATGTCAGATAGATTCCGCTCCAGACGGGTCTTGTCGATCAAAAGCGATGGGGTATCGAGTTCGAAGTATTTCATAGCTTCCGCCTCCTTGTCCTTAGAATATATAATTTTTTCTATGCTGTCAAGTACTAGAATATAATTTTTTATACGTTCGTAGAAAAAAACTCCCTCCGGCATTTCGCCGGAGGGAGTTTCGGCTTTTTAGATGCTTTCGTGCGTCTGCGATTTTTCGGGCAGCAGATTGGTCATGCTCTTGAGGCTGATGGCAAGGGTCGATGTGTTGTGGAGAAGCGCCGAGGTCGTCGGCGGCAGGATCCCGGCCACGCCCAGAACGATGAGCGAGAAGTTAAAGCCCACAATGAAGCGATAGTTGCGGCGGATGCGCGCCATGAGCTCGGTCGAGAGCTTTCGCAGCGTGACAAGCTCGAAGAGGTCCTCCGAGGCGATCGTAATGTCGGCAATTTCTCTTGCGATGGCAGCGCCTGTCGAGATGGCAATGCCGGCGTCGGCCTCCGAGAGTGCGGGAGAGTCGTTCACACCGTCGCCGATCATGATGACCGTGCGTCCGGCGGCCTTTTCCGCGCGGATGAAGGCGGCCTTGTCCTCGGGCAGAACCTCGGCGTAGACCTCGTCCACACCGACCTGCGCCGCGACGGCCTCGGCAGTCTTGCGGTTATCGCCCGTCATCATGACGACCTTTTGAATGCCGCAATCATGCAGCGCGCGCACAGCGTCTGCCGCTTCCTTGCGCAGGGGATCATAGATGCAGATCACAGCGGCGAGCTCTCCCGCGATGCAAAGATACAGATGCGAATACTCCGCGGGAAGCGAGCGGAACTTTTCTTCCTCGCCCGCCGGCACATGGCACCCCTCGTCTTCAAAGACGAAGTGCGCGCTGCCGATGAGGACGGTTTTGTCGTTTACCATGCTGGAAATGCCGTGCGCGACGACGTACTGCACCTGCGAATGGTATTCCTCGTGGCTCAGCCCCCGTTCCTTCGCGGCCTCCACGACGGCGTTTGCCATCGAGTGGGGGTAGTGCTCCTCCAGGCACGCGGCAAGGCGCAGCATGTCCTCTTCCTTATAGTCTGCGAAGGTCACAATGCCCGCGACCGTCGGCGTGGCGTAGGTGAGCGTGCCGGTCTTATCAAAGACGACGGTCGACGCGTTCGCGACGGCCTCCATAAACCGGCCGCCCTTGACGGAAATATGAGACGCGCTTGCCTCGCGCATCGCGGACAGAACCGCGATCGGCATTGCGAGCTTCAAAGCGCACGAGAAATCGACCATCAGAACGGCCAGCATCTTCGTGACGTTCCGGGTCAGCAGATACGTCAGCACCGTGCCGCCCAGCGTATACGGAACGAGCTTATCGGCAAGGCGGGAGGCCTTGTCCTCGGCGGTCGACTTGAGCTTTTCGGACTGCTCGATCATTTTGACGATCCGGTCGTACCGGCCGCCGCCCATCGTCTTTTCCACGAGGAAGACGCACTCGCCCTCCTCGCAGACCGTGCCGGCGTACACGAAGCTTCCCTCGCGCTTGACAACGGGCATGGACTCTCCCGTCATGGACGACTGGTTGACCATTGCCTCGCCCTCGACGACCTTGCCGTCGAGCGCGATGAGGTTTCCCGTGCGTACGATCACGAGGTCGCCCGCTTTGACGGACGGCACGGGAACGAGCACTTCGGTTTCCCCAGCCTTGACCCAGACATGGTCGACATTCAGGGCCATCGCACCGGCCAAATCGGCGACGGACTTCTTGTGCGTCCACTCCTCGAGAATTTCGCCCAGGCGAAGCATAAACATTACCGAGCCTGCAGTGTTGAAGTCGCTGCGCACCATCGAAACCGTGACGGCGGTCGCGTCCAGAACGGCAACGGAGAGATGTCCGTGCCAAAGCGCCTTGAGTCCCTCCGCGATATACTTGACCGAGCGGAAGGCCGCGATCACCGCCCGCACGGGAAGCGGCAGGAACAGCTTTGAAAACGCGCGGCGAAGCACGGTCATGGCGAGCTTGTCTTCATACTCGCGGTTCAGCGCGCGCGGCGTGTGCGCCGGGACAAGCTCCATCGCCTCTGCCGTCGCAAACGAAAATGCGGCAAAGGCGCGCAGAACGGCGGCGCGCGCTCCGTTAAAGCTGACGACCGCGTCACACGTACGGTCGAAGACCTTGACCTCGGCCACGCCATTGACGGCCTTGAGATAATACTCCAGAACATCCGCCTGCCGCAGCGTCATATGCGCGCAGACCAGATGCACCCGCATCCGCCCGCGCGACTCATGCAGAATCTGACATTTCATACAATGGAATCCTCCAGGGAAAAATCAAAGAAGAGAGAGCCGCTACGCGGCTCTCCCAGCGTGTAAAAACCTCGTAGAGTTTCGCCCCGCAGGGCGAAATAAAGTAAAATCCATTTTATCCGGCAGCTTTGCTGACCGGAAAAATACATTACGCCTTGCAAGTGTGGAATTTTTGCCCCATTGGGGCAAAAATTATGCGCGCAGTCAAGGCGCATTCCCTTTTGCCAAAGAAGCGTCAGCTTTTTTGGCAGATGTAAGGGCCGCGGGGTGCGGCCCTTGGGGTAGCTTGCTTATTCGGCCGCGGGAGCGTCCTCTTCCGAAGCGTCTTCCACGACAGCAGCCTCCTGCGCCGCCAGACGAGCCTCGTTGATGTCCTTGGCGTCGGCGTAGACGTCCTCCGCACCCTCGCGGACGGTGGTGGCGGCCTTCATGACGCAGTCCTTCGCGCGAAGAACGGCGGCGGTGGTGTGGGCGTAGACCTTCTTGGCGTCCTTGCTCCCGAGAATCTTCAGACCGGCCGTTCCGAACAGAACACCGGCAGCAAACAAACCGATATGTTTCATCTGTAAATATACCTCCTGCTTTTTGGTATCCGGCGGCATCAGCCGCTGCTATGGTTAGTCGTCTTTAATTGCGAAGACAATATAGCACAGGCTCGAAAAAAATGCAAGACCGGTTTCAACAAAAAGTGTATTTTTTCGAAAGAAAATCCTGTGCAGCTTGTCAAACAAGCAGGCAATAGTTTGACTCAAGCGGTTTTGCGCGGAAACGAACCGAATCCGATTGACAATGAGGTACGGGCAGACTATAATATGTTCATACCCATACCGGTATGGAGGGACGCGCAATGAAGCAGTGTATGGATTCGGACAATCTGCATCGCAGGCTCAAAAAGATCATCGGCCAGGTGCAGGCCATCGACCGCATGATCGACGAGGATGTGCCGTGTGAGGACGTGCTCGCGCAGATCAACGCCGCCAAATCCGCGCTCCACGGCTGCGGTAAGGTCGTGCTCGAGGGACATATCAGGCACTGCGTGCGCGACGGTATCGAGCACGGCGACGCGGACAAGACCATCGAGAACTTTACGAAAGCGGTGGAACGCTTCTCGAATATGGGATAAGACATCGAAAGAAGCCCCCTGCGAAAAATTCAAAGCTGGAAACAACAAAACGGGCACGCTGCATGAAACTGCAGCGTGCCCGTTTGTCTTATAAGCTTACATAGGTTCTTGCGGCGTAGAGCCTTGCGAGAAGTGTCACAGCCTGCTCGCAGGTGAGCGTACCCGCCGGGGAGAAGCCGGAGCCGGTGCCGCTGATGAGGCCAGCCGTGGTGGCCACTGCGACACCCTCGCGCGCCCAGCCGCTGATGGAGGACGCATCCGCAAACTGCCAGAGGACACTTTCATCCGACGCCAGCGCGTCTCCCGTGAGCCGCCAGAGCCGCGTGAGCACGACTGCCGCCATCTCGCGTGTAAGCGTGCCGTCGGCGTTGAAGTTTCCATACGCGTCGCCAACCATGAGGCTCAGACGCGCCGCCTCCGTCTGCGGCTGACTCAGATCCAGCCAATCGCCGAGCCCATAGGCCGTGTTTACAAGAAGCCGTGCAAACTGCCCTCTCGTGATGGCCGCGTCCGCGTTCAGGCTCGTCCCGGCCAGAATGCCCCACTGCTTTGCGTGTGATACCGCGTTCTGCGCCCAGTCGGACACCGCGCCCGTCATGTCGCCGCTGCCCAGAATATCCGCCGCCGACTGGTTTGCCGCCGCACTCAGAGGCGCGGAGGGAAGCACGCCGTTCGTTGCTCGCTGCTCATCCTGCCAGGTATCCTCCGCAGAAGGCGTCTGCGCTTCGGGGCGGCTGCCGTCGTAGGAAGCGAGCGTATAGAACGTGTAGCAGCTATTGTACGAAATTGTGCGGTTTACGCCCGCCTGCCCGTTCCAGATCCAGTTCTGCTCGATGAGCGTGATCGTTCCGGCGGCCTCGTCCGCTTCCTTGCACAACACATAGTGCCCGCAGCCGCGCTCGCGCTCTTCGGCGGTCGCGTAGCCGATATCGCCGGGCTGGGGATCGCTTGTCCGTTCAAAATAATACGTATCGTCGTTTGTGATCCAGATGTTATGTCCGACGGCCTGAAGCTCCAGACCGTACACCTCGCGATAATACCGCTGCACATAGTCGAGGCAGTCCGGAGAGCCGGTCGTCAAATTGTAGATGGCCGCCACACCGTCCAGACTGTCGGCGACAAAGCCGTCGCAGGTAATTTCCACATAATCCGTATGCAGGCTTTCATCGCCCGCCAAAGCCGCTGTTGTAAAGCACGCCGCGCAGAGCGCTGCCGCCAGAAACGCACAGAGCCGTCTCTTCATTGAACCAGTCCCTTCTAAAAATAACACCCTACTATTGTAACCGTTTGTTATCAATTCGTCAATCTTTTTCTTTACCGGCGCTTGTATGGTATGATATAATCAGAAAAAAGAACCACGTACGGGAGGTCTTCGCTTGAAGAACTACTTTTCTCTTTCCATGCGCCAGCAGGACATCGGCCAGATCAGCGCGCTCGGGCTTGCGCACTGCGGCGACGCGGTATTTGAGCTCCTGGTGCGCAGCTGGCTGTGTGACAGCGGCAAGCTCACCACCAAGCAGCTGCACCGCGCGACGGTGTCGTATGTCTGCGCCCCCGCGCAGGCCGCGCGCGTCGACCGGATGCTCCCGCTTCTGACGCCGGACGAGCTCGCCCAGTATAAAAGAGGCCGCAACGCGCATGTAAGTGCGATCCCCAAAAACGCGACGCACGAGCAGTATTCCAAGGCAACGGGTCTGGAATGCCTGTTTGGCGCGCTCTATCTCGCGGGGAAATTAGAGCGCATCAACGAGCTTTTTATTCTGACAATGGAGGAAACCCATGCCGATTGACGCTGTATTTTTAGAGAGCTTATGCAAGGAATTGCAGGAGAAGCTTTTTGCCTGCCGGGTCGATAAGGTTCAGCAGCCCGAGCGGGACACGATTCTTCTTTCCATGCGGGGCGCAAACGGCGGCGGAAAGCTGCTGCTCACGGCCTCGCCCAACCATCCGCGCATCCAGCTGACGAATCTGTCGTTTGAAAATCCCGCGCAGCCGCCGATGTTCTGCATGCTGCTGCGAAAGCACTTAACAGGCGGACGGCTGGTATCCATCACGCAGCCGCCGATGGAGCGGTTGGCCGAGCTGAGCTTTGACTGCATCGATGAAATGGGAACGCCGTGTCGGAAATCGCTCATCTTAGAGCTCATGGGGCGCAACTCGAACCTCATCCTGACGGGCGCGGATGGGCGGATCCTCGATTGCCTGCGCCGGGTCGATTTTGAGATGTCCGAACAGCGGCAGGTTCTGCCGGGGCTATATTACCATCTGCCGCCCACGCAGGGAAAGCGCAGCCCGTGGGATGCATCCGAGGACGATCTGCGCGCGCTGCTTGTTTCGCAGAAAACGCAGAAGGCGGCCGATACGTTTTTATTGGAGCATTTCGGAGGCCTGTCTCCGCTTCTTTGCCGGGAGCTTGCCTACCGCGTGTTCGGGGAGGCCGATTTTGATCTGGCCTCGATGCCGGACGAAGAAAAAGCGCAGGCGGCGGCGCGGCTTTTTCAGGAGCTCCAGGCGCTTCATACGGGCGAAAAAACGCCGACGGTTTTATTGCGCGACGAAAAGCCGTGGGACTTTACCTGCGTGCCGGTTTTGCAGTATGAAGGCCTGATTTCGCAGCAGACTGCGCCGTCATTTTCGGAGCTCTTAGACGGATTTTATGCCAAGCGCGATCTTCTCGAGCGCACGCGGCAGAAAACGCAGACGCTTCGAAAGACGCTTACGAACCTTCACAGCCGCACGGCAAGAAAGCTCCAGAACCAGAAAAAAGAGCTCGAGGCGACGTTTGACCGCGAGCATCTGCGGCGGCTGGGCGATATCGTGACGGCGAATCTGCACGCGATTTCCCGCGGGCAGGCGCGGCTCACTGCCATCGACTTTTACGACCCGGAGATGAAGGAAATTGACATCCCCTTAAATCCCGCCATCTCGCCGCAGCAGAACGCCGCGAAGTTCTACAAGGACTATCAGAAGGCGAAGACCGCCGAGAAGGTGCTGACCGAGCAGATCGCGAAGGGCGAGGCGGAGCTTTCGTATCTTGCAAGCGTCCTCGACGAGCTCTCGCGTGTCGAATCGGAGCGCGACATTCAGGAGATCCGGCAGGAGCTGGTAGACGGCGGTTATGTCCGCGAGACGGGGCAGAAGAAAAAAATGAAGCTGCCCGCGTCAAAGCCCATGCTCTTCCGCTCGTCCGACGGGTTCGAAATTCTCGTCGGCCGCAACAACCGGCAGAACGATCTTCTGACCTGCAAGCTGGCGCAGAAGCAGGATATCTGGCTGCATACGCAGAAAATTCACGGCAGCCACGTGATCATTGCCTGCGCGCCCGAAACGCCTCCCGACCAGACGGTGACCGAGGCGATGCAGCTGGCCGTCTTTTTCTCGCAGGCGCGCGAGGGACAGAATGTGCCGGTCGACTACACGCGCGTCAAAAACGTCAAAAAACCCGCGGGCGCAAAGCCCGGCATGGTCATCTACGACCACTACACGACCGCCGTCGTCACGCCGGACACCGCGCTCATCGAAAAGCTCCGGGAGGGGTAAAGGATGGAACACTGGCAAAATAAGCACTATTCGTTTTTTCAGAACACCGAATGCGAGTATTTCCCGTGCCACGAAACGAAGCACCCCGAGCGCTTCAACTGCCTGTTCTGCTACTGTCCGTTATACGCGCTCGGGCGCGGCTGCGGCGGAAATTTCCGGATTCTTTCCAATGGCATCAAGGACTGCTCGGGCTGCATGATCCCGCACGAGAAGGACAATTACGGCAGAATCACCGGCCGCTTTCAGGAGCTGTGCGCGAAAATCTGCGAGCTGAACCGGGAAAAGGAATAAAAAAGCGCCCGCCTCAAACACTAGCCTTGAGGTGAGAGCATGAAACGAAAAAAGCAGACCGCGCCCTTCGAGCTGCGCGACCCGATCGTGCCCGAGGTGCGCGGAGCAGCGTCCGGCGAGGCAGACATTGTGGACGCGAGCGGCACGGCGCAGAATTCTTCCCCGGAATTCTGACACAAAACGACCCGGCTTCCCATAAGATGTCGTGGAGGCAATCCTCCATGACATTTTTTCGGGAGGTCGTTTTTTATGTGTAATAACGGCGTATATGGCGGCATCGTATTTCCCAGCTTCGTTGCCAATTCCTGCTGCAACCCCTGCTGCCAGAATTCCAATTCCGGCTCGGTGGGCGGAACGAGCAATTCGAACAACTCAAACCGCTGCACGTGCACCTGCACCTGCAACAATGGCTCGACCGGCTCCGTCGGCGGAACCAGCAGCGGAAACAACACCTCGAACACCACGTGCGGCTGCGGCTGCCGCCGGTGCGGGTGCAATTCCTGCTCGTCCGGCTCCGTCGCGGGCACGTCCACCGGCTGCTCCTGCGGGTGCAATGGCTGCAACAGCTGCAACAGCTGCAATTCCTGCCGCCGCTGCGGCTGCTACTCCACGACGTAACAACGGCGCCCTCGGGCGCCCTACATGGTGGCCTTCCGAAAACCGGAGCCGGCAGGATTTCCTGCCGGCTCTTGCCTTGTCAAAGCGGGTGCGCCATGGTATACTGATTTTGATTCAGAATAGGAGATGAAACGCCATGGGAAGCTTTATGCGCAAGCTCTTCGCGCCGTGGACGGCCGGAGACTGCTTTGACGATTTGGACGATTTTTATGTTTTTTTGCTGCGGCGGAACAAGCTGCTCAATGCGGTGCGCGTCGTGCTTTTTGTCGTTGCCGCCGTGTGCCTGATGCTGGGCTACGCGTTTGAGCCGCAGCCTTATAATTCTGTGGCCGTCGGCGCGCTCGTTCTGGCGCTGGGCCTGAGCCTCGTCATCATCCAGAACGAAAAGCAGCTCCCGCCGGAGCTTCAGAACCAGAAGTCCTGATAAACGTGCGCCCCCGCTATATCGCAATATTTAAAACTTCACGAAAGAGTTGCAGAAGTGGATGGCATCAAAGCCTTCCCCGCCGGGGAAGGTGCCCCAGTGCGCACAC
>CAKUNY010000059.1 GCA_934668605.1 uncultured Oscillospiraceae bacterium
TCGGAGTTTTCGTTGCCTTCCTTCACGGCGATGACGTTCACATAGGTCTTGGCCGCGTCGGAGTCGGACTTTTCATACGCGAGGGAATCCTTTGCAACGGAGAAGCCGGCGTCGAGTGCGTAGTTGCCGTTGAGAACGACATAAGCGACCTCGTCCTTCACACGCGGAACCTGCGCGGCCTCGAGCTCGAGAATTTCAACGTTGTAGGGGTTCTCTTCAATGTCCAGAACGGTAGCCGTGAGGCCTGCGCCGTCCTTGAGCTTGAGAATGCCGTTGTCCTGAAGCAGCAGCAGCGCGCGCGCTTCGTTGGTGGTGTCGTTCGGGACGGCGATGGTGTCGCCCTCGGCAATGTCGTCAAGAGAGGACTTCGTGCCCGGATAGATGCCGAACGGCTCGTAGTGGATGCCGCCCGCGTTTACAAGGTGCGTGCCCTGCTCTTCGTTAAAGTTCTCAAGATACGGGATGTGCTGGAAGTAGTTCGCGTCAAACTCGCCGCTTTCAACGACGTTGTTCGGCTGCACATAGTCCTGGAACTCCTTGACCTCCAGCGTCCAGCCCTCTGCCTCAAGGATGGGCTTGGCCTGCGCGAGGATCTCGGCGTGCGGCGTGGGGCTGGCGGCGACGGTGATGGTGCCCTTGCTCTCTACGGTGTCTGCCGCGGCTTCGGTGGACGCGGCCTCATTGGATGCGGTTTCGGTCGAAGCGGCGGGCGCAGTCTCGGTTTTCGATGCGCAGGCGGCGAGCGACAGGCTCAGAACCAGCGCCAGAGTCAGCGCGACGATTTTTTTAAACTGTTTCATGATATACACTCCTTTTCAGAAAAGACGCTATAAATGGATGGCAGGAATTTGAGCAACAAAAAACCGGGGGCTGTCTCAGCTCCCGGGCAAATGGCTTTCGCGCTCAATCAAGCGTTATTCTCAGGCGTACAGCAACGCATGCCGAAGCACCTGGCCATGTTACATGCCCGGGAGAATAACATTCGCATCATGGTGTTACGGAACGTCATTGCGTTCGCCTCCTTCCCAAAGGAATACCGCTCAAATTTCTTGGTGATATGATACACCAATTTACCTACTGCGTCAATGGGGAAAACGCTGGAATAATCCACAGAATTTGCGGCGCCTTGCGCGCAATTTTACCGAAAATATACAAAATTACCGTATATTCACGCTTCGGGTGTTACCGGAGCAGATACTGAATGCCGCCGATGAGGCCGTAGACGCCGAGAATCGTGATGAGCCCGGAGACGAGTGTTCCGCCCAGAATCGCGAGCCCCGCGCGTTTTTCGTCCATATCCGTCAGCCGCGCGAGCATCGAGCCGATCCAGCAGCCGACGCCCGTGAGCGGAATGCACACGACGACAAAAAGCGCCGGAGGGCCGTATTTTTTGAGCTGTCCTTCGTGTTTTTCAAGCGCCTGATGCGCCTTTTTAAAAAGCTTCGGGCTGGTTTCCTTTTCGCCGAGCTGGTGCTTTTTCATCCGCAGCAGAAGCGGAACCGGCAAGTAAGAGCCGACGCACGTCAGAAGATACGACAGATACCATTTGAGCTTCAGGGCGGCGGCCAGAATGATCGCGCCCTTGTTTTCGATAAACGGCAGCATCGACGAAAGAAATACCGCCAGTGACCGGACGAATAAATTTCCGGACGAGAGCGCGGCTGCCTCCGCCGCAGTCGATACAAAATTCAAAGCGTTCACCTCGTGTCAGGGGGATGTCAAAAAAAGAAGACGCCGCATTGTAACACACTTTTCCCGATTCGTAAAGAGGAAACTTAGTCCGATTCGGCGTGCTTGTCGTAGTTTTCCAAAAACGAAATTTTCCGGCCGCCGGTTTTATAGGCGATGACGGTATCGAGACAGACGTTTTCCATGCTCCGGAAAATATGCGCTTCGACCTCGGGGTTCGCCTTCTTGAGTTCGCGGATGAGCTGCTTGGTCTGCTGGCGCTTGGATTTTGCCTCTTCATTGGGGCGGCAGGTGGTGCAGGTGTCGGTGAAGCGGCAGGCGCACTGGATAAAATGCAGGTCGTTCGCGTCGCGCCAGGCCTTGATGTCGCCCTCGCGGATGAGGTACATCGGGCGAATGAGCTCCATGCCGGGGAAATTGGTGCTGTGGAGCTTGGGCATCATCGTCTGAACCTGCGCGCCCCAGAGCATGCCCATGAGGATCGTCTCGATCACATCGTCATAGTGGTGACCGAGGGCGATCTTGTTGCAGCCGAGCTGTTTTGCAAAGTTATAGAGGTAGCCGCGCCGCATGCGCGCGCAGAGGTAACAGGGGGACTTTTCGACGTTGTAGACAGAGCCGAAGATATCGGACTCGAAAATCTGCGCCGGGATCGAGAGCTTTCGTAAATTATCCTCGATGATCTGCCGGTTCGCGGGGCTGTAGCCCGGGTCCATGACGAGGAACTTTACTTCAAACGGGAATTTGTTGTGAAGCTTCAGCTCCTGAAATAATTTCGCCATCAGCATCGAGTCCTTGCCGCCCGAGATGCAAACGGCAATGCAGTCGCCGGGCTTCACAAGCTCATACTGCCGGACGGCCTTTGTGAAGTTGCACCAGATTTTTTCCCGGAAGCGCTTTCGAAGGCTCGTCTCGACGCGCGTTCTGACCTCCTCGTCATTCTGCCGCGCCATCTGCTCGCGCAGCCACGCAAGATAACCGCCGGTTAAGCTGTAGGCGTCATAGCCTTCAGCCTGTAAGCTTTCTGCCGCCGGGATGCTTGCCTCGCCGTGCGCGCAGTATAAGATGAGCGGCTTCTCCGGGTGCGCCTTTGCAAACGACGAGAGCTCCTCCGGAAGAACCGGGACGGCGCCGGGGAGCATGCCGTAGGCTCTGGTTTCCTCTGAGCGCATGTCGATGAGAAGATAGGTGTCCTTTTCCAGCTTCGCAAGCTCCAGTACCGTCAGCTCCATGTTGCCCTCCTTTGCCGCGGGCGCGGCTTTCATGCAGAATCGTCCCAATTTTAGCCGGAAGCGGGCGCTTTGTCAATCAAAAGGCGCAAAAATCCCCGGCACACAAAGAGGAAGGGTGTTTGTGTGCCGGGGATGCCGGGGGACAATTTACTTGGCTAGTTCATTGCCGAGCTTGCGGCAGGCCTCGAGCGCGTCGTCGTCGGGCGCTTCGCAGCAGGTGACGCTCTCGCAGACAAGGTTCAGACCGCTATTTTTGCAGTCCTCTTCCCAGGTGCGCATCCATTCGCCGTCACCCCAGCCGTAGGAGCCGAAGAGCGCCGCGTCCTTGCCGGAGAGAGAGCCCTTGACCGCGTCGAACATCGGAGCAAATTCGGTTTCCTCAAGCTCTTCCGCGCCCATCGCGGGGCAGCCGAAGGCGATGGCGTCAAAGCCTGCGAGCTTCCCGGCGTCTGCCTGCTCGGAGGGAATGAGCTCTGCCTCCGCGCCTGCGGCCTTCATGCCCTCGAGCACCGCGTTTGCCATAGATTCCGTATTGCCTGTGCCGCTCCAAAATACAACAGCCGTCTTTTTCATGTTCGTCGTTCCTTTCTGAATTGAAAAAATCAAGTTCCGTGCTACCCCGCAACCGTCAGCGCTTCCAGACTCGCGCCCGAGCGCCAGCTGCGGCAGTAGATATCGGTACACTTTTTATATTTTGCAAATGCCGCGCGCGCATACGCCTCGTCTCCGTAGACCTTCCAGAGCCCGGAGAGCTTGAAATTCTGCGCGTGATTTTCAATAAAGCCCTGCACATCCTCGGGCGGGTAGCTGAGAAAGAGCCCGATCTCGTGCGGAAATTCGTCGCCCTGAAAGCGCCGGATGAGATTGACGACGCAGCGCTCGGGGCTTTCTTCCCGGTAGCCCGCGTTTCCGAGCGTCTTTCGCGCCAGCTCGTTTTTGAGATCAATTTTGAGCCGCGCCGGGCGGTAGAGATATAAAAGCGCGTTGCCGTCCCGAAAGCGCAGCGGAATGAGGCACAGACCCTTTTCCCGCAGGCGCTGGTTGATGTCCCGAATCTGCGCGAGCAGCGCCTTTTTGTCGGTATACCCCGCGCGGAAGAGACTTCCGGTCTTGAGCCCGGCAAGCGTGGGCGCGCACTGGCGTACGACAAGTTCCTCCGGCATGTTACGCCATGCTCCCTACGTGCTTCTCGAGAATTCCGCGCAAGGCGGAAAGAGAGCTGGTGTGGCAGCGCTCAATGACAGTGCTGCCGCCCTTGAGCTCGCTCATCGCGCCCTGCACCATCTTGTGCGACATCGTGCTCGTGAAGAAGATCATCAGGTCGGGGCTTCCCATTTTTTTGCGGAGGCCGCCGCTGGGCTTGGTGAAAATTTTGCTCTGACACTGATAGCTGTCACAGAGGTCTTTGTAGCGGCGCTCCATACATTCGTTGCCGCCGAGAATGACGATACTCATACGCTGCTCCTTTCATTGGTTAGAGTAGTTTAACCATCAGATTGAAAATCATGCGTCCGAAGACGCATTGGTAAAAGTTTTTGGTTTGGCAACTCGAACTTGAGTTAGACTTATTTAACTTGCTGCCATCATACCAGCTTTTTTCCCACTTGTCAAGTATGTTTTTCCGCGCCATCGGAAAGGGAAGTGTAACGAAACTGTAAAACAATGCCCGGGGCGCTTGACGATGGACGCGCGCGGCACTAAAATGGGGAAAAGTCAGAGATTTTTATCAATTTTGGGATCCATTTTTTATTGCAGGCTCCGGCCTTTCGGAGCGGAAAAGGAACGTTTTTATGCAGCAGCTACCGCAATCACAAGACCCCGCGCCCCTTCGCGGATTATCTTCGCAGCAGGCACAGATGCTTGCCGCGCAGGGGCTTTCCAACCGGACGAGCGACACCGGCGGAAAGACGGCAGGAGAGATCATCCGCTCGAACGCGCTCACATTTTTTAACCTGATTTTCGTTGTCATTGCCGTGCTTTTGTGCCTCGTGGGCTCTTACCGCAATCTGACATTTTTGCCCGTCGTTATCGGAAACACGCTCATCGGCATTTTTCAGGAGCTGCGCGCCAAGCGGATTTTAGACAAGATGAGCCTTCTTCACGCGCCGCATGCGGTTGCGCTGCGAGACGGTATAGAGCAGAAGCTCGCGGCGAATGATCTGGTGCGGGGAGACATTGTCGTCTTGTCGGCGGGCGACCAGATCCCGGCGGACGCGACAGTTTTGCGGGGCTCCGCGCAGGTCAACGAGGCGCTTCTCACGGGCGAGAGCGACGAAGTTGAAAAAGAGCCAGGAAGCGAGCTTCTTTCCGGCAGCTTCGTCGTGGCGGGACGGTGCTATGCGCGGTTAGATAAGGTCGGAGACGAATCGTACATCGCAAAGCTCACGCGCGAGGCCAAGGCCGTCCAGACCGGAGAGCAGTCGGAAATGATCCGCGCGATCAACCGGATCGTCAAATGGATCGGCTTTACGATCGTTCCGATCGGCATTATTTTATTTGCCCAGAGCTATTTCTATTCGGGCGAGACGCTTCAAAAAAGCGTTGTCTCCGCGATTGCCGCCGTCATCGGCATGATCCCCGAGGGACTTTACATGCTGACGACGATCGCGCTCGTGCTGGGCACGATGCGCCTTGCCCGCCGGAAGGTGCTGCTGCATGACATGAAGAGCATCGAAACGCTCGCGCGGGTGGACGTTCTGTGCGTCGACAAGACGGGCACGATCACCGAGCCCGGCATGAACGTGCAGGAGGCGCACGCATTTACATGCGCGAAGACGGAAGCCTTTACGGACGAAAGCTTGCAGGATCTGCTGGCTGACTACTGTCTGGCCGCGCAGGATACGAACGAGACGATGCAGGCCTTGCGCGCATTTTCCGAGAGACGGCGGCTGGAGCATCCGCAGGAAGCGAAAATTGCCCTCGCCATAGAGCCGTTTTCCTCCAGCAAAAAATATTCGTCCATCACCTTTGAGACGGGGACGTATCTTTTCGGCGCGCCGGAGTTCGTGCTGAAAAGCGCGTATGCGGGCGTTGCGGCAGAATTGAAGCCGCTTCTGGACGCGGGCTGCCGCGTGCTGCTGCTGGCGAAGAGCCGGGGAGAGGGCAATTCCCCGGAGCCTCTGGGATACGCGGTTCTGACCGGCCGCGTGCGCGAAAACGCGAAGGAAACGTTCGCCTATTTTAAAGAGCAGGACGTGACCGTCAAGGTGATTTCCGGCGACAATGCGCGCACGGTTTCGGAGATCGCGAAGCAGGCGGGCATTGAAAACGCGGACAAATTTGTCGATGCCGCGCTTTTGACCACTGATGAGCAGCTTGCGCGCGCGGCGGAGACGTACACCGTTTTCGGCAGAGTTACGCCCGCGCAGAAGCAGAAGCTCGTGCAGGCGATGCAGGCCGCGGGTCATACGGTCGCCATGACGGGCGACGGCGTCAACGACATTCTCGCCATGAAGGACGCAGACTGCTCGGTCGCGATGGCCTCGGGCAGCGAAGCCGCGGCGCAGGCGGCGCAGGTCGTGCTGCTGGATTCCGATTTTGCGCGCATGCCGGACGTGGTGCTCGAAGGGCGGCGCGTGGTCAATAACATTGAGCGCTCGGCGAGCCTGTTTCTGGTCAAGAACCTGTTTTCGCTGCTGCTTTCGGTTTTCTCTGCCGTATCGTTCCTCACGTATCCGCTTGAGCCCGCGCAGGTTTCGCTCATCGCGATGTTCACGATCGGCAGTCCGGGCTTTTTGCTGGCGCTGGAGCCGAATTATGTGCGCATTGAAGGAAACTTCCTCAAAAAGGTTCTGCTGCGCGCGCTTCCGGCTGCGCTGACGGATGTGCTGGCGGTCGGCGCGCTCGTGATCTGCGGCGAGGTGTTCGGACTTTCGGACGGGGACATTGCGACGGCGGCGACGATGCTGCTGGCTGTGGTGGGGTTCATGATCCTGATCCGCATCAGCAAGCCCCTTACCAAAATGAAATACGCGATCATCATCGTCAATATCGCGGGGCTCGTCTTCTGCGGCATTTTCCTCAAGCAGCTGTTCGCGCTGAGTGACATGTCGAGGATCTGCGTGCTGCTGATGATCGTCTTTGCCTTCGCGGCGGAGTCCATTTTCCGCAATCTCTCGATTTTGGGGGCGTTTTTGGAGCGGAAAACCGGTGCGCTCAAGGAAAAAATCCGCGAAAAGCGCGGCATGTAGCATATGACCCGGCAGGAAGCTTCCTGCCGGGTTTTTACATCTTGCGAATTTGGGTGCGGCGTATTATAATGAGACTTACACACTGGGATGGTCTGCTGACAGACCGGAATGGAGATACCGCAGATGAAGATTCTGATTGCGATGAGCGGCGGCGTGGACTCGAGCGTTGCGGCGGGGCTTTTGTGCCGGGACGGAAACGAGTGCATCGGCGCGACGATGAAGCTCTACCACAACGAAGACGCGGGCGTCCCGCGCGCGCATACGTGCTGCTCGCTCGATGATGTGGAGGACGCGAGAAGCGTCTGCTACAAGCTCGGCATGCCGTATTACGTGTTCAATTTTTCGGACGACTTCGGCGAAAAGATCATCGATAAATTTGTCCGTTCCTACGAAACCGGCCTCACGCCGAACCCCTGCATCGACTGCAACCGCTACATGAAGTTCGACAAGCTCTATGAGCGGGCAAGAATCCTCGGCTGCGACCACATCGCGACCGGGCACTACGCGCGCATCACGCAGGAAAACGGGCTCTGGCAGCTGCGCAAGGCGTATGACGAAACAAAAGACCAGAGCTACGTGCTCTATGACATGACGCAGGAGCGTCTGGCGAGGACGCTTTTCCCGCTGGGAGAGCTCCGAAAGAGCGAGGCGCGGGAGCTCGCGCGGGAATCGGATTTCATCAACGCCGACAAGCCGGACAGCCAGGATATCTGCTTCGTCCCGGACGGCGATTACGCGAAGATCATCGAGCTTCGCACGGGGAAAAAGGCCGAGCCCGGCAATTTCATCGACAAAGACGGCAATGTTCTGGGGCGGCACAGCGGCATCATCCGCTACACCATCGGCCAGCACCGGGGGCTGGGGCTGAGCTTGTCGCAGAAATATTTCGTCTGCGAAATTCGCCCGCAGGACAATACCGTGGTTCTCGGCGCGAGCGAGGATTTGTTCCACCGCGGGGTAAAGGTGCGGGACATGCACTGGATCGCGGGCAGTGCGCCCGAAAAAGCCTTCCGCTGCAAGGCGAAATTACGCTACCGACACCCGGAGCAGCCCGTTTCGGTCACGGTTCTGGATAGTGGCGAAATTCGATTGCTGTTTGATGAGCCGCAGCGCGCGCCGACCCCGGGGCAGTATGCGGTGTTATACGACGGCGATATCGTCCTCGGCGGCGGCGTGATCGCGGGGACGTTTGAAGAAGACGCAAAGGAGGCGGGCGTATGATTTCAACAAGAGGCCGGTACGCGATTCGCGTGCTCATTGATCTGGCCGAGCACCGGGGCGAAGCGTTTACGCCCATGAAAGAGGTCGCCAAGCGGCAGGAAATTTCGCTCAAATATTTAGAAAAGATCATGCCGCTTCTGAGCAAGGCCAATATGGTCGAAGGTCAGCACGGAAAGGGCGGCGGATACCGTCTGACGATGGAGCCCGAGCGCTACCGCGTGGGAGATATCCTGCGGCTGACCGAGGTCGATCTCGCACCCGTGGCGTGCCTGTCTGAGCCGGTCAATACCTGCCCGCGCGCGAGCTACTGCCGGACGCTTCCGATGTGGCAGAAGTACTACGAGATGACGCTTTCCTATTTTGACAGCATTACGATCCGGGACCTCATGCAGATCGAAAGCGGCGGAGATTATGTGATTTAAGCTGTCTGCCTGCGGAATTTCGAGAATCCTCCATGCTATGCGTAGGGGGCGATGCCCACATCGATTTTCCCCCTTTTGCGTAGGGGGCGATGCCCACATCGCCCCAAGGGTACCATCGAATTCGCATCGGATTTCCGGAAAAACGATTCCGTCTGCCGGGTCGATGTGGGCATCGACCCCTACGAACTTTACTGGAAGACGAAGATAATCCGGTGATCTTCAACAAAAAAATATCGTAATTTTTGGGAGAACCGCTTGACAAGGGAGGTTCTCTGTGTTATTCTATCACCAACCTACCAGAATAGTAGACAGATAGGATAAAAAATCGGAGGACAAGTCAATGAGATCCATCTTTGAAGCGCTGCTCCGCGCGAACTTCCGCAACGGGCGAATGTGACGAGAGCTGATAACCGTCCACAAAAACAAATACCATATCGATTCAAAGAAGGAGAATTTATCATGTCCAACTATCGTTTTGAAACCTTGCAGCTCCACGTCGGTCAGGAACAGGCCGACCCCGCCACCGATTCCCGCGCCGTCCCGATCTACGCGACGACTTCTTACGTCTTCCACAATGCGCAGCACGCGGCAGACCGCTTCGCCCTTCGCGACGCGGGCAATATCTACGGCAGACTGACAAACTCCACACAGGACGTTTTCGAAAAGCGCATTGCAGCGCTTGAAGGCGGCGTAGCAGCTCTGGCGGTTGCCTCCGGCGCGGCGGCGATCACCTATACGATCGAAGCGCTCGCCCAGCAGGGCGACCACATCGTCTGCCAGAAGACGGTCTACGGCGGCACATACAATCTGCTTGCCCATACGCTCAAGGCCTTCGGCGTGACGACGACGTTTGTGAACGCGCATGATCTTTCTGAGGTCGAAGCGGCGATCCAGCCGAACACGAAGGCCATCTACCTCGAAACCCTCGGAAACCCCAACAGCGACATCCCCGACATTGACGCGATTTCCGAAATTGCGCACCGGCATTCTCTTCCCGTCATCGTCGACAACACCTTCGGCACACCCTATCTCATCCGCCCCATCGAGCACGGCGCGGACATCGTTGTCCATTCGGCGACGAAGTTCATCGGCGGCCACGGCACGACGCTTGGCGGCGTGATCGTCGACTCCGGCAAATTTGACTGGAGAGCGAGCGGGAAGTTCTCTCTGATCGCGGACCCGAACCCCAGCTATCACGGCGTGTCGTTCGTCGACGCGGCAGGCCCGGCGGCCTTTGTGACCTATGTGCGCGCGATTTTGCTGCGCGACCAGGGCGCGGCCATCTCTCCGTTCGCAGCGTTCCTGCTCCTGCAGGGCACGGAGACGCTGTCCCTCCGCCTCGAGCGGCACGCGGAGAACACGAAGAAGGTCGTGGAGTTCCTGAAGAACCATCCGAAGGTCGCAAGAGTCAACCATCCGTCGCTGCCCGATCACCCCGACCACGCGCTCTATGAGCGGTATTTCCCGAACGGTGGTGCGAGCATCTTCACCTTCGAGATCAAGGGCGGGCAGGAAGCAGCGTTCCGCTTCATCGATCACCTCGAAATTTTCTCGCTGCTTGCAAACGTCGCGGACGTGAAGTCCCTCGTCATCCATCCGGCGACCACGACGCACGCACAGCTCACCGAGGAAGAGCTGCTCGATCAGGGCATTACGCCCTCGACCATCCGCCTTTCCATCGGCACGGAGCACATCGACGATATCATTGCCGACCTCGAAAAGGGCTTCTCAGCGGTGTGACCGCTGGCAAAAAGCAGAGGCTTTTTGCCAAAGGGGCTGCGCCTCGACTGCGCGCATAATTTTGCCCCATTGGGGCAAAATTCCACACTTGCGAGGCGATAGGTATGTTTCCGGTCGGCAAAGCCGCCGGATAACATAGATTTCCATTTGATTTCGCTCTGCGGAGCGAAACTCTGCGAGGCATTCAATCCCCCCTCATTATATTTCCTCTCTCTTTTTTACGATTCCATCTGCGCCAGCCGCCTGCACCGTTTTGGGTGTGGGCGGTCGGCGTGTTCAGGAGGTACTATGCTCAATCAGTTTTCAAGAACCCAGCTGGTGCTCGGCGGCAAGGCGATGGACGTGCTCGCGGGCTCCCGCGTGGCCGTGTTCGGCATCGGCGGCGTGGGCGGCTACACGGTCGAGGCGCTGTCGCGCTCCGGCGTGGGCGCGCTCGATCTCATCGACGACGACCGGGTGTGTCTGACCAATATCAACCGGCAGATCCTCGCCACGCGCGAGACGGTCGGAAAATTCAAGGTCGATGTGGCTTCGGCGCGTGTGCATTCTATCAATCCCAACTGCAAGGTCACGACGTACAAAACGTTCTTTCTGCCCAGGGAGGAAAATCAGTTTGATTTTTCGCAGTTTGACTATGTCGTTGACGCGATCGACACCGTTTCCGGCAAAATGGGGCTTGTTCTGGCAGCAAAAGACGCGGGCGTGCCGATCATCAGCTCGATGGGCGCGGGCAATAAGGTCGACCCCACGGCCTTCCGGGTGGCGGATATTTTTGAAACGGCCGTATGCCCCCTTGCGCGCGTGATGCGGCAGCTTTGCAGAAAGCGGGGCGTCGAGCATCTCAAGGTCGTCTACTCGCGCGAAAAGCCGATCCGCCCCGTCGAGGACGCGGCCATCAGCTGCCGCAACCACTGCATCTGCCCGCCCGGCACGGCCAGAAAATGCACCGACCGGCGCGATATTCCGGGCTCGACCGCGTTCGTGCCCTCCGTCGTGGGGCTGATCATCGCGGGCGAGGTTATAAAAGACCTGACGCACTTCGACCGGGGCGACCGGTAAGACCTTGTCAGCCTGCACAAAAATGAGAAGTGTTTTCTGTATATGTTCATAGTTTCCGTTAAAAATTGGCTTTTTTCAAAAAAGAGCTTGATTTGTCGGAAAACGGTGCTATACTAAGCACAAATCACGGGGGCACCCGTGAACAACGAAATAACAGTCAAACTCAAAGATATAGAGGCGCGGAACCAATCAGTCGCCTGCCCGAGACGCTCAAACGTTGCTGACGGCATGCAAAAGGTGCTTCCGCCGAAATGGTACGGCTTTTGAGAGCCGCTGCTGTTGGGCGTACAGAGAAGATCTGTACGACTGTCGCAATATTTTTTGCGGAGTGCTATATTCGATTTGCAAGATACGGTTTTATCCCGGTTCCAACGGTCGAAGCACTTTGCTTTGGCCGTTTTTT
>CAKUNY010000060.1 GCA_934668605.1 uncultured Oscillospiraceae bacterium
GTGGTTGCCCGGTGATCGCACATAACGCCACGTTCGACCGCTCGTTTATCGAGTCGGTCAAAGGCGGCGTCAACGTAAGCGATATCTGGATCGACTCGCTGGCGTTGTCGCGCATCGCGCTTCCGCGGCTGGCCTCGCACAAACTGTCCTTTATGGCCGATCTGTTTGGCTGCGACTCGGTGTCGCACCGCGCCAACGCCGACGTCGACGCCCTGTGCGGCGTATGGCGCGTGCTGCTCGTGGCGCTCACCGACTTGCCCCAGGGTCTCATGGCGCGCCTGGCCGATATGCACCCCGATGTGCCTTGGTCCTATCGTCCCATCTTCTCGTTCTTAGCGGGGCAGAACCCCGGTTCTATCTTCTCTCTGAGTGCCGCCCGCGCCGATGTGCTCAAGGCCGATCGCGCCGATGACCGGGTGGACGCCGATGAGCTGCCGGTGCTCAAGATGCCGAGCCGTGAGGAGATCGAGGCGGACTATGCCCCGGGCGGTCTGGTCAATCGCATGTATCCCACCTACGAGCCGCGCGACGAGCAGATTGCGATGGCACTTGAGGTTCGCGACGCGCTTGTTACGGGAACGCACCGTGTGATCGAGGCGGGGACAGGCGTCGGTAAATCGATGGCCTATCTGGTGCCTTTCGCCGAGGCGGCGCGCCGCAACAACATCACGGTTGGCATTGCGACCAAATCGAATAACCTCGCCGATCAGCTTATGTATCATGAGCTGCCAAAACTTGCCGAGCAACTGCCTGACGGCCTGTCGTTTTGCGCACTCAAGGGCTACGACCACTATCCGTGCCTGCGCAAGCTCGAGCGCATGAGTCGCGGCCAAGTCGAAATTACCACCAAGCGCGATCCAGCCGACACGCTTACGGCAGTCGCCGTGATCATGGCCTATGTATGTCAGTCGGCTGACGGCGACCTTGATTCGCTTGGCATTCGCTGGCGCAGCGTCAACCGTCCCGACTTTACGACGGCATCGCGCGAGTGTGCCCGTCGCCTCTGCCCGTTCTTCCCCGATAAATGCCTGGTCCACGGTGCCCGCCGCCGTGCCGCGCATGCCGATGTGGTGGTTACCAACCATTCCCTGCTGTTCCGCAACGTTGCGGCCGAGGGCAGGATTTTGCCTCCGATTCGCCACTGGGTAATCGACGAGGCCCATTCCATTGAGCGTGAGGCGCGCCGTCAGTGGGCACGCGTGGTCTCGGCAGATGAGTCGCGCGTTCTATTTGAGCGCCTGGGCGGCTCAAGCGCCGGCGCACTGAGCCAAGTCTCCCGCGATCTGGCCATCTCCGAGGGTTCTACGCTCTACCTGGGACTTACTGCCAAGGCGACGTCCACCGTCGCGCGTGCGAGCATGGCGATCGCCGACGTGTTTGATGGCGTGCGCGAGCTTGGCCGTCGCGCTCGCGGTGGCTATGACAACGCGAATCTGTGGATAGGCCCGGAGCTGCGCGAGTCGGACGACTGGCATGACTTTTTGCCGTCGGCCCATACCGCCATCGACGCCTTGGAGCAAGCGGACAAGAGCGTCGATGCGCTGGTGCAGGCTGTTGCCACCGACAAGCCCGAGGTCGTTGTCGACTTAGGCGATATCTCGCGTCGCCTGCACGAGCTGGCCGAGAACCTCAAGCTCATCATTGAGGGCACTGACGAGCACTATGTGTACTCGCTTCAGGTCAACCGTCGCCTACGTGCCGGTGGCGAGTCGATGACCGCTGAGCGCATCGACATTGGCGAAGCTCTGGCGACCGAGTGGCTGCCCGAGGTCCACACGGCTATCTTTGCCTCGGCGACCATGACGGTCTCCAAGAGCTTCGAACACTTTAACCACGCCGTCGGCCTCGATCGCATCGGTGCTTCGACGTCATCGTCGCTACATTTGGATTCGAGCTATGACTTCGATTCGAACATGGCCGTGGTCGTTGCCGGGGATATTCCCGATCCACGCGACCGCGAGGCATACCTGGCATCCCTTGAACATGTACTGGTCGATGCGCATCTCGCCATGGGCGGATCGGTGCTCACGCTGTTTACCAACCGGCGCGACATGGAAGACCTGTATGCCCGCGTAGAGCCCAAGCTCGCGCGAGCAGGTCTGGAGCTCAACTGCCAACAGCGCAACTCGTCGCCGCGTCGCTTGCGCGACCGGTTCATTAACGAGCCGACCTCATCGCTTTTCGCCCTCAAGGCCTTCTGGGAGGGTTTCGATGCCAGCGGCGAGACGCTGCGCTGCGTCATCATTCCCAAGCTGCCGTTCTCCAGCCCCACTGACCCGCTCTCCTGTGAGCGCAACCTGCGCGAAGACCGTGCCTGGGCACGATATTCGCTGCCCGAGGCAGTGCTCGAGGTTAAGCAGGCTGCGGGACGCCTGATTCGCTCGTCGACCGATAGCGGCGTGCTGGTCTTGGCGGATCCTCGCTTGGTAACGAAGGGGTACGGCAAGAAGTTTTTGACGTCGCTGCCCACCACCTCATATCAGCGTATCGAATCGGCCCAGATCGGCCATTACCTGCAGCTGTGGCGACAGGCGCATGACCGACGACACTAGAGCTGGCAGATGAGCGTCTCCGCATAATTGCACAGGCGCTCCGATAGGGCGGGGTCATCCATGATGCGGATGGCTCCGCCCTTTGCCATGACTTGGGCAAATAGCCATACCTCGGACGTATAGTGAACGGACACGATTGCCGTATCCTCGCCAGCCTGAGTGACCGACGTAATGCCCGCCCAGTCCAACCTGTCGGCAAGATTGGACGGCATCGCGAGTTTTGCCTCACGCCCTGCGTTCGCAAGCGAGTCTTGGAGAGTCGTAATCTTCGGGTGATGCCGTTCGACCGAGTCCTCAGTCAAGATGATCGCCTCAATTTTATCGAGCCGATAGCGACGCTCTGCATCTCGCTCGGTGTCCCAAGCCATCAGGTACATGCTGTCGCCGCTCGTCGTGATACGCAGGGGGTCAACGGTACGCTCCCGCGCGTGCTCGTCGCCAAGCGAGCGGTAGGTGATGCGGCAGCGAACGCCGTCCTGAATGGCGCAATTCAGCTGCTGCCAATGGGAGCCGCGCGCAACGGTGTCGATAACGCGCTGGTTGTATCCCAGCTTCTCGGGCAGGAGCGCGCGGCGGATGCGCGCTGCCGTCGCCGGCTCAATGCCCAACGATTCGAGTTCGTGATTGAGCACGGCGCCCTCTGCCGCGCTCAGACGCAGCGGCAGCACTCGGCCCGCTTCGCCTGTAAGGATGATGCGGTCGTCGCGACATTCGCAAATGACGCGAGCTCCCGATTCTCGGTCGGCGAGCGTCGAAACGATGCCGACAATCTCGTCGAGTGAAGCGCCGGTGATATCGTATCGGCTGCAGATTTCATTGCGGTCTATGCCCTTCTCGCCGGCGGCGTAGAGGGCTTCCATGATGTCGATGGCGCGCGAGAGCCTTTGCTCGCTCGTGAGTTTACGCGCGGGCATGGGCATTCACCGTCCTTTCGATAAGGCGATTCCAAGCCTGTTTGAGCGCATCGGGCGCCACGGGTCTCATACTGTCGGCACTGTGCCTCATGCAAAATGAAGCGGCGGCATCTAAGTCGCGTATGCCAACGGTCCATATCCATCTTTCGCCAGTGCGATCGAGGTTTCCGCGTCCTCGCGTGAGGGCGCGGACCATGTCCGCCGGCGTATCGTCGGCAAACGAGAATGTAGCCGCGATGGGGTCACGGTCGGAAAAATCGAACTCAAAGAATAGCTGGTCATTAAGGTTAAAGTCACCGGGGATGGTGTAGGAGCCAGAGGGTTTCCAGGCGCGGACGATGCGGTCGCAGCGAAATGTCCTAACGGTGCCGGATGCATCATCCAGACCGCAGAAATACGAAATGCCCTCGCGCTCGAACATGCCGTAGACACAGACGGTGCGCTGACGCTGTTCCCCACGCCCGTTTTGATATAGGAAGCGCAGCGCACAACGCTCGGCAAAAGCACTCCATACCGCATCAACCATAGGAGAGCGATGGGCGGGCGTCTCCTGGGCGTCCGTCTCGCCGGTCAGGTATGCGATCTTGGACCGAATGTCGGCAAGCGGGGTAGAAAAAGTCGACGATCCGGCGGCGAGCGTCTGGTCTATGGCGTCCATAAGAATGTCCGCGTCATCGGCAGTAATCAAGCCGCCGGCGGCAAACGTGTGGTCGCGGTCAACCGTCCAGGTGCTTTCTTCGGTCTCTTGCGCGCCAGGCGCACGTACTTCCTTAATCACGATGCCGCGCTCGAGCAGCTTTTCGCGATCACGACGGAACTTGCGTTTGTCCGATTCGATATTGCCCGATCCGTAGCCCAAATCGGAATCTAGGACGATTTGCTCGGTGCTCAGCGGTTCGGGCGAACTGTTGAGCACAAAGAAAAGATTGAGGATGCGCTGGGCGGTTTTGTCGTAGCCCGGCACCGCCGAACCCTTTTTATTTGCCGCAGTCGTTGTACTTGCCGTCATAGAATCCTCGCATGAGAAGGTTGTTCGATGCCATGATTTTAGTCCGATATGGAGATTAGGCTATATCCATGTCCGTATGAGGCGTTAACGTAACCGGAATTCGGCCGTTTGCGTCCGCTCGGGGTATACTTTCGACTATATACGGTTCTAATGTGCAAGCATTGGGCCTATTTGTCGGATTATGGATGTGGAGCGCACATGGCGAACACCCAGAATTATATTAACCACCTGCTGCAGAATACCGGCATTACGCCGGCGTGCAGCGAAGAAGAGCGCCTGGCTGCCGAGGATATCGCTCAGATTTTTCGCAACCACGGTTTCGATCCCGAGGTGCAGGAATTTAATGCCCCCGCACCCAGCAGGATGGCGTTTGCTGTAACGGGTATTTTGGCTTTTGCGGGTGCCTTGCTCATGGGTATTGGCGGCGGCGTCGGCCTGGTCGGCACCTTGCTGGCGATTGTCGGTGCGGTGCTGTATGTGCTCGAGCGCACGGGCCGTCCTGTCATCTCGCGCCTGGGTAAAACGGGTGTGAGCCAAAACGTCATCGCCTACCACAAGGCTTCGGGTCCGCTCGCGTCTCCGCGCAACCGTCCCGTGGTCGTGGTGGCTCACTATGATTCCCCCCGTGCCGAGCTGTTTGCACGCGAGCCCTATGCTCCCTATCGCGCGCTGGTCGCCAAGCTTCTGCCCGTTGCCACGATCGCGCCCGCGGCCGTCGCTGTCCTGCGTATTCTGCCGCTTCCCGGCGCACTTAAGGTGCTGCTGTGGATCGTTGCGATTCTTGCTTCGCTGGTGGCCCTTGCCAATGCGGCAAATATCATTGCCAACCGCTTTGTGCTTCCCTACACGTCCGGTTCGGTGTGCAACAAGTCTTCCGTTGCCGCCCTGCTTGGTGTTATGGACAATGTCGCTCCCTATCAGGGCGAAAACGAGTTCCCCGATGACGTTCCGTTCGATACGTATTTTGGCGAGCAAAAGCGCCGCGCCGAGGAAATGGCGCGCGCTGCGGCCGAGTATGCGGCGGCACAACAGCAAAACGACTATGGCAACACCATTGAATACGAGGAGCCTGCCTACGACGAGGACGAGTTTGGCCATCCGATAGCGTCAGAAGACGCGCCCGAGCAGGACGAGGCCTTTGACGAGCAGATTGATGGATTTGAGGGTGCCTCTGCCGATGAAACGCTGATCGGCGCCGTCGTACCCGAGGCTCAGGAACAGTCCATTCAAGCCGAAGCGACTGCCGAGGAGGCGCCTGTCGCCGAGCCGACGCAGGAGCCTGCGGCGGTCGAGCCCATCGAGCCCGAGCCCAAGCTCTATCGCAATGCCGCCGGTAACATTCGCTTCGGTTCGGATGCCATCCGTGCACTTGGCATGCTTCCCGAGTCCTGCACGCTCGATTACGAAGAGGGCGAGGAGCCGACGTTTGAGCCCGAACCTGTTCCCGCAGTACAGGAGCCCACGTCCGATATAGCCAACGTCTCAGCGGAGCCCACCCCCGTTCCTTCCGCCGATGTCGAGCCCGAGGCAAAGCCCGCGCTCGACCCCGCAGCAGGTCTCGACATCCTTGCCTCGGCCGCTCCGACACAGGATGAGGACGATTCCGTCGACGAGGGCTACGATGAGTACCCACAGCGCGTGTCCTATGAGAGTGATACAGATTTTTCGGCCGAGCTTCCCTCGACGACGCCTCACGCCGATATCGCTTCCGCATTCTCGTCGATTGGCGCCAGCGCCTCCAGCTTCTTTAAGGGTGCCTTCGCAAAGGGCAAAAAACTTGTTGGCGACTTTGAGGAGAAGCGCGCTGCAGCTCGCGAAGCTGCCGAGCAGGAGGCTATCGCCCAGCAGCAGGCTGACGAGGCCGAGCGAGAGCGCGCGGCGCAGGAGTTCGAGCAGAATGAGGCCGAGCAGTCGGTGACGACCGATGTCGCCGATGCCACGACGTCTTTTGAGACCCAGCAGCCGGCTTCCGCTGACGTTGCCGAGGCAACGACGTCCTTCGAGGCGCAGCAGCCGGTCGATAGCACCATGTCCTTCGATGCCACGATGACGTTCGAGAAGCAGGGTACTGCGATCGCCGAGTCCCTTTCTGCCTCCGATGAGGCCCAGGGCGCCGTCGTTGCCGATGACGTGGCTGACGATACGGTCGATTCCGTTGAGGATGATGTACCCGAGCAGGTCGAGACGCCTGCCGTGGAGCCGGAGCCTCAACCTGCGGTCGACGAGACCCCCAAGGTTGATGAGTCCAGGCCTTACTCTACGCAGATCTTTACCATGCCCGCGCCGAGCGATCTCGGTGCTACGGTAACCAACGCCGACCCTACGCAAGATGAGACGGTCGACTCCCTTATGGCTCAAATTTCGTCTCGTGTGCCGGCGCGCCCGCAGATGAATGTCCCCGATCCAGCCTCCGCACCGGCGTCCATGCCTTCATCGTCTCCGCTGGCCTCCGTCCCCGATCCGTCGCTGCCCTCGATGCAGCAGGCCAGCGTCGCGTCTCGCACGTCGCTGTTTGACCTGCCCGATCCTTCAGCACAGGCCGACGACCCCTTTGCAACGGCTCAAGGCCCCGAACCCACATCGGCCCCGGTGGTGCCTTCCATGCCTATTGTGTCTGATGCGCAGCCGCTCGAGACCATCTCGGCTCCCGTGACGACCTCGAAGCCCCAGAAGCGCGGCCTCGGTGGCCTGTTCGGTCGCAAAAAGAAGAACGAGCAGGACAGCATGAGCGACTGGCTGGGCGTCGAGGACGACTACGACGCCAAGAAGTCTGGCCGCGGCATCGGTTCGTGGGATAACTTCGAAGACGATGACGACGGTTGGAAGGGCGGCGCTACGTCTTCCGATGGCGCATCGAGCGAGGACATGCTCGCGGCAGTTGCCTCTATGGGCGACGATGAGCTGCTCGGCCATGATATTTGGTTCGTTGCGACGGGTGCTTCGGATTGCGATGGCGCCGGCATGAAGGCTTTCCTGGCCTCGCATCGCGATAAGCTTCGCGGCGTGTTCTTTATCAACCTCGAGTCGATTGGCGCCGGCAGGCTTTCGGTCGTGACGGTCGAGGGCGAACAGCAACTGCTTAAGGGCGACCGCCGCATCATGAATCTGGTCAGCAAGGTCTGCAAGTCGTTCCATGTCGATTGTGGCGCGTTCGAAATGCCTTATGCCAAGACGGATGCATACGCCGCGCTCGAGGCAAGCCGCCGCGCCCTTACGATCGCAGGCGTGGACGGCCCTCGCTTGGCTTGCGCTCGTACCGAGGATGATCTGCCCTACAACGTCAACCCGACGAACATCGCCACGGTGTCCGAGGTTGTTACCGAGGTCATTCGTCGTTCGTAGGCAGTTCTAAGGAGTCAGCGTGTTTTCGTATATTAAGCGCCATTGGCCCGTGTATCTGATTTTGACCCTGATTGCCGTCGCCCTGGGCTTTGGTGCTGCCTATATCGTGGGCGTTAAGGGATCCACGCCCGCGTCCGCGATTAGCGAAGAGGTGCAACAGGAGCAGTCCGTGGGTGCCGACGGTATTGCCGAGACCGATCAGGCTTCCATCGATGGTGGTTCTTCTGCCGAGTAGGGATATGGTTTATCGTCAAAAATGACTGTTTGCGGGGCGAGCCGGGAGACCGGCTCGCCCTGTTTTTTGACAACTAACGTTTTGCGTCCGTGGACCTGATTTTAGCGATCCAGAGCGCCGCGCCGCCCGCGGTCATAAGGGCGGTCATCAGTGCGGCAAGGGGAGCAGAGCCCGTCGATGGCAGGTCTTGGGGCAGCATGCAACGTTGGATAACGTGATCCTCATCGTGGGCCTCAAGTTTGCTGCCGCCTCCGTTGCGACAAAGGTCGACGCGGGCGCCGTTGGCTATTGCCTTCTCGGGCGCATAGGATGTCGTGGCGGCCATGCGAACCAGTGCTCCATGTGTCTGTGGGTCGAGTGATGCCTCGGCGTCGTCCAGGTCATCGTGCTCATCTTTCAGGTCTTCACGACTCCATGTCGAGGCATCGGATCGCGTCGTGAAATCGGCAGATACGGAACCGTATTCGATGCGCAAACCCGTCACCTGTGTATCCTTTGGCAAATTGAGGTCTTTGACGGCCAGTGTGATCGATTCGCTTGTGGATATGTCGGACTTCCAAAGATGCCAGCCGCTGTAGTCGACAAGTCTTGCATCTTCGCCGAGAAGGTTCTTAACTTCGTCCGTTTCGAGCCAAGGATTTTCGTGTCCGTCGCTGAGTGTGGCGTTGGTCTGCTCGTCGCAGTCTTGCTCGAGCTCAGGGGACGTGCGATACCATACGTTGCATCGTCCGTCGTAGTCGCCCGCGGCGACGGGCGTTTCTATGCTCACGAGCCGAGCGGTTCCGGCGGCTGCGCATTCAAGTTCATCGGTGATCGTAAACTCATCAACCCAGGTTTTTGATTCGTTGCGGGCGTCGATGGTGTAGGCGAACTCGCCCTGCGCATTGGATTGCGTTGCGGCGCGGTTCTCGCCGTCGCCGTTTGCCGTCAGGCCACTCGCGACCGGCTGGGCAATTTCTTGGCGTTTGTCGACCCTCCCCTTTATTTCAATCGGGGCATCATTCATAACGACTTTCTGGACGTCCCCGGTTTCCTTCACTTCGAACGTAACTTCTTCGGCCGTGTCGTAGGTGCGCGGCGACATCGTTTCGTGCAGCGTGTAGGAGCCAGGTGCAAGACGCTCAATGCGATGTGGCGTCGCGGTCGAGGTCCAGGTTTCGATAGTCTCTCCGTTTGCGTCCAGGAGGGTAAGCTGTGCGCCCTCAATCTCTACCTGGTCGGTGGCGTCGGTCTTGGAGATATCGACCTTGGTGTAATCGTTGGAAGCATCGACTCGAGCATAGATGACCGGCGTATCCTGGTCGGCATAGGTGAGCTCAACGGCGTGAGGCGTCGGGTCGAGCAGATATCCTTCGGGAGCGTTTACCTCAACGACCTCGTACTGTGCCGTGCCGCAACCAAGTGAAAGGCCATCGATGTCGGCCTTTCCCTGCGCGCCGGTTTCGATGGTTGCGACCGTCTCTCCTGCAAGGGCAACCATGCTGCCGTCTGGGCGGACGATATCTTCCGCCGCGCGAATCTCAAAGACCGCTCCCGCCAGGGCGCCGCCGTCTACGGCGTCACTTTTGACAATTTCGATCTTGCCGGTCGCCGGTTGGTCGTAGAACGAAGCGATGGCAACGGGCGTTAGGTTCATATCGGCAGGTATCGAAAGCTCAAGATCTTCTCCCCTAAGATAAGGGGCTGCGGCATCCTTCTCACGGATGTAGTAGGTGCCGGGACGGAGCGACTCGGGCAGCGTGACGGCACCGGTTTTGTCGGTCGTGAAGGTGTTCATGACGGAATGGGCCGGATACCAGCATGTTTGGGAAACGGGTTCATGGTTGCTGTCGAGTAGTTGGAAGGTGAAGCCGGCGAGTGGCACGGCGCTCCCCGTTTGAGCGTCACGCTTTACGATTTGCAGGTGTGTCGATATGGCATGGTTATCCACGATGTATTGCAGTGACGCCCCGTCGGCAATCTGCTCGGCAGAAATGGACCATTCCCCCGCCTGCTTAAATCCATCGGGTACGGTTTCGCGAACTTCACGCACGGTGTAGCCCGCTCGATCGTAGGGGATGGCACCGTGGACGCCTTCGGGCCGTGTACCGTCGCCAAACCATGCATCGGGTTGGTCCTTGGTCGAAGCGAAGCCGTAGACGTTGGTGGTTAGCGTGCCGACAACCTGCTGCGAGCTATTGCTAACGATCTCAAAGGCAACGCCCTCTGCCGGCTGTTCGATGCCAGATTCGCTACTGTCGCCATGGTCTTTAAACTTTGAGATTTCAAGGTCGAAAGCGATGGGGGTGTCGGGAACGTGGCTCTCGAGCTCGATAACGCCGGTATCGCCGAGCTGATCGGCGCCGACGGTGTAGCTCCACGTTTCACCGGATAGCAGATAGCCCTCGGGTGCTTTCGATTCATAGACGGTAAAGGTGCCCAAGGGGATATCGCTCAGCGTTGCCAGACCGGCGTCGTCGGTGGTGAGGATGCGCGTCCAGCCCGGTGTTGACTGCGATACGCAGGTGAATTCGGCGCCGGAGAGCGATGCCCCTGCTTGGGGGCCGGCACCCGTCGCCTTGTCGAGCTTTACGATGCGCAGCGAAATGGTGCCAGGTATCTCGGCGATGGAGACGCGCCCGCCATCGCCCGAGGTGGTGAACTCGACACGGTCGCGACGTGGCGCGTAGCCTGCCGGAGCCTTTGTTTCCAACAGATAGTAGGCCGTGTTGGGCAGAAGTGACGCCTGCGCCCGCCCGTTTTCGTCCATCTGGATGGTTCCGACGCGTGCGTCGCTTGCGCTTTCAAAGATGTCAAAGGTGGCGCCGTTTAGCTGGTATATATCGTTTCCGCTGGTGATGGTGACGTCCGCAGACTGCTTCTCGAAGGACACGGTAACGGCGGGCAGAACGTAGAGCATGTCTTGGTGCCGCCTCTCGTTTGAGGTGGGGGCGTGGTAGCGTCTGGCTCGATGAGGCGCGGCTTTGATGTTGCCGGCTTTCGCATTGTCATAGAGCCATCGTGCCGCAGCTACGATCTCGGTGTCTTGGGTGAACTTGCCACTTCTGGGGATACCGGCGTTGTTTGTGTACGAAAAAGTGCCGTCGGGGTGCGTGGTTCCTTTAAGCATCCACACGGCAAGCTGGGTGGCGGCTCGGGCGCGGTCGGGCGTTAGGTCGTGTCCGCCAAACGACGTGGCGGAGGGGTATCCATGGCAGACGACGGCAGCGAACTCGTTGTCGAGCCACGTCCAGCCTTGGTCGTAGGCACGCCATGGCCCTCCAGGCTTGCTGGGTCCGGGACAATCCTGGTTCATGCAGTACGCGATTGAAGTGTCTTGAGCTTCGTACTTTCCGATGAGGAAGGGCCCGCAATCGCCGCTAATGGTGCGGAAGCCGAGCTGATCGTAGCCGTCGATAGCAAGTGCTGGTCCCGGAGCCAGGCAGCTGATGAGTAAGAGGAGGAGCAGGAGCAGCGGACCTGTAACGATTGCGCTGTGGACAGAGTGCGTGGGTGCGTTGGACATGGCTGCTCCTTATCCCTCGTGCGCCGCGCGGGGAGATTGCGGCGCGTGGGATGAGGCTACCGCCGGAGTTCATGCGGGTAAGTACCGGAAGCCGACCAAAAGCTTGACCGATTTCTGACAAATCTAGCCGGCATAAAAACAATGAAACAAAAGAGCAGGTAGAAGATGGCAAGAAAAGCAAACCAAAGGTCCTCGTCTCCACAATTGACTTAAAATTCAGACGATTCTCCACAGCTAAAACAACTATCGCCACCCTTGTATCGAACAAGACAACCGCGTTATACTAGCCAACACACAAGCGGGCATCGCCAAGTGGTAAGGC
>CAKUNY010000061.1 GCA_934668605.1 uncultured Oscillospiraceae bacterium
CACAAAGGGCGTCGGTATAGTGCTCATTGCCATCGGCACGTATCTGATGATCGAGAAGAAGCAATCAAGCGGCGCAGCAAAGGAAGGCGCAAGCTGGCTATTCTACGCGGCGGGCTCGGCAGTCTTCGCAAGCTTAACGTCCATTCTCGGAAAAGTCGGCATTTCCGGCGTCGAGTCGAATCTCGGAACGGCCATCCGCACGGGCGTGGTGCTCGTGATGTCGTGGATGATGGTCTTTGTGACCGGCAAGGGCGCAAAGCTCCGCGAGGTTCCGAAAGGCGAGCTCGGCTTCATCTGCCTGTCGGGGCTCGCTACCGGCTCAAGCTGGCTGTGTTACTATAAGGCCTTGCAGGATGGCCCCGCGAGCGTCGTCGCGCCCATCGACAAGCTGAGCATTCTCGTGACGATCCTCTTCTCTTACCTGGTCTTCCACGAAAAGCTCTCCAAAAAATCCGCGCTCGGCCTTGCGATCCTTGTCGGCGGCACGCTTCTGATGCTGCTGTAACCATAAAAACGTCTTTGGGTGCATCCGCACTTCGGCAATTGTGCCGGAAACCGGATGCACCCTTGCAATTTCTTCCGCCGCTTGGTATGATAAGGCTATGGAAAAAAGAGTGTCGTATTATGTCAGCCGCAAGAGCTTTCTTGTCTGGCTGAGCGCGTTGGTCATGACGGCTTCGGCAGCACTCCGCATCGCATATTCCTGCGGGAAAGGCGCAGATGCATCGACGGTGTGGTTCCAGATTGTGCTTCCGGTTGCGGCCTGCCTGATCTTTGTGCTCATTACGCTTTTGAGCGGCGAGGAGCGGTTTTACCGCACCGCCATTCCAGCCTTCATGCTCGCCATCTACTACAGCGTGCGCGTTTCTTCGGTTCTTCCGAGCCTGAGCCTGCGCTTTGTGTTCTGGGTCGCGTACCTCGCGATGGCGGGGCTCTACGCCGTGACAGTCTCCGGCCGCGTGCGCAATAACTGGGCGCTGGTTCTGCTGCTGGCGGCGGCCATCGGCGTTCTTGCCTACACGCACCGCACAGCCTTTACCAGCGGCAACTGGTCGGGGCGCGTCGGCTTTTTGCCGGAGCTTCTGTTTCTGGCGGGCGGGCTTTTTGCCGTCCTTGCCATGCAGCCGCACGCCGATGGGAAGTATCATCCCACCTGGGGCGACCGCGTAGATGGCCGCAAGCTTCGGACGCTTGACCCGGTGCAGATCGTCGCAAACTACATCATGCCGACACGCGGCGGGTCTTCGAACTTTGTGCGCGACTCGGTCGAAATCACCGCTATGGAGCGCTACATCCGCGAAAAGCGCCGCGCGGGGCTCACGAGCTTCGGCATCACGCATGTGTTTTTAGCGGCCTACGTGCGCACCGTGGCCAAATACCCGGCGCTCAACCGCTTCCTGTCCGGCCAGCAGGTCTACAGCCGCGGAGACGATATCCAGTTCTGCATGATGGTGAAAGAAGACATGACCACCGACGCCGCCGAAAGCGCCATGAAGCTTCACCTGACGCCTACCGACTCGGTTGCGGACATTTACCGCAAGATGAACGAGCAGGTCACGCGCATCAAGGAGGCCTCCGACGCAAGCGACTTCGATAAGACGGCAAAGCTTCTGTCCCTCATTCCGGGCGTTGTGTTCAAATTCGTTGTCTGGCTTTTGAAGGTCGCGGACTACTTTGGCCTTCTTCCCAAGTTCCTACTCGAGGTCAGCCCGTTCCACGGCTCGATCTTCTTTACCTCGATGGGCTCGCTCGGCATTCCGCCGATCGTCCACCATCTCTACGATTTTGGCAACCTTCCGGTCTTCTGCGCCTTCGGCTGCAAATATCGGAAGAATGAGATCGACATGGACGGCAATCTCGTTCAGCGCAAATACGTCGACTTCACCGTCAACACCGACGAGCGCATCTGCGACGGCTTCTATTTTGCCACCGCCCTCAAGCACATGAAGAAGTTCCTCCAGCACCCCGAACGCCTCGACGAGCCCCTGGAAGAGGTCGTCAAGGACGTTGACTGAGATTTCAAAATACCTGCATCCGCGATAAAACCCGTAGGGGTCGATGCCCACATCGACCCGGCAAAACGCACCGTTTTTACAGAAAACCAATGCGAATTCGATGGTACCCTTGGGGCGATGTAGGCATCGCCCCCTACGCAAAATCGGACAGGTCGAATTCATCCCAATACAGCATAAAAACCGGCTTCCCAAGCCTTGAACTCGGGAAGCCGGTTTTTTCTATCTCTTACTTCTGAACCTTTTTGTCCACAACGTCCTTGAGGATCGCCGCGAATGCTTCGAGGCTCATCGCGCCAAGGTCGCCGTCCGCGCGGTGACGCGGGGACACGGTGCCGTTTTCGATGTCTCGGTCGCCGACGACGAGCATATACGGAACCTTCTCCATCTGCGCGTCGCGGATCTTTCTGCCGATCTTCTCGCTGCGGGTATCGACCTCTACGCGGTAGCCCTGCGCGGTAAGCTTTGCAGCCTGCTCCTTGCAGTACTCGATCGCACGGTCGGTAACCGGCAGGAAGCGAACCTGCTCGGGCGCCATCCACGTGGGCAGCGCGCCGGCATACGTCTCAATCAGGTATGCAAGCGTCCGTTCGTAGCAGCCGAGGCTCGTTCTGTGGATGATGTAGGGCAGCTTCTTCTCGCCGTTTTCGTCGGTATAGTACATGCCGAAGCGCTCGGCCAGCAGCATGTCGATCTGAATCGTGACCAGCGTGTCCTCCTTGCCGAAGACGTTCTTATACTGGATATCGAGCTTCGGGCCATAGAACGCGGCTTCGTCGATGCCGATGTCGTATTTCACATCCAGATCGTCAAGAATCTTTGCCATAACGCTCTGCGCGTGATCCCACTGCTCCTTCGTGCCCTCGTACTTGTTCTTGGGATTCGCCGGATCCCACTGGGAGAAGCGGAACGTACACTTATCCAGAAGTCCGACCGTGCCAAGGCAATATTTTGCAAGGTCGAGGCAGCCGCGGAACTCGTCTTCAAGCTGATCGGGGCGGAGCACCAGATGACCCTCGGAGATGGTGAACTGCCGCACGCGGATCAGGCCGTGCATTTCGCCCGAGTCCTCGTTGCGGAACAGCGTCGACGTTTCGCCAAGGCGCATCGGAAGGTCACGGTAGCTTCTGCCGCGGTTCAGGAAGACCTGATACTGGAACGGGCAGGTCATCGGACGCAGCGCAAAGCACTCCTTCGTCTCGTCGTGCGGGTCGCCGAGGATGAACATGCCGTCGAGATAATGATCCCAGTGGCCGGAAATCTTATAGAGCTCACGCTTTGCCATAAGCGGCGTCTTGGTGAGCAAATAGCCGCGCTGCTGCTCGATGTCCTCGACCCAGCGCTGCAAAAGCTGAATGACGCGCGCGCCCTTCGGCAGCAGAATCGGAAGACCCTGGCCGATGCAGTCAACGGTGGTGAAATATTCGAGCTCGCGGCCAAGCTTATTGTGGTCGCGCTTCAGCGCCTCCGCCTGCTCGGCCAGATACTGATCGAGCTCGTCCTTCTTCGGGAACGCGACGGCATAGATTCTCTGGAGCATCTTGCGCTTGGAGTCGCCGCGCCAATACGCGCCGCAGCACTGCGTGAGCTTGATGGCGTTTCCTTTGATGCGGCCGGTGGAGTCGAGGTGCGGGCCTGCGCAGAGGTCGGTAAACTCGCCCTGGGTGTAGAACGAAATGTGCGCGTCCGCGGGAAGATCGTTGATGAGCTCGACCTTATACGGCTCGTCCTTTTCCTGCATATACTTGATGGCTTCCTCGCGCGGCAGCTCGAAGCGCTCGAGCTTCAGCTTCTCCTTGCAGATCTTGCGCATCTCCGCTTCGATCGCGTCCAGATGCTCCTGCGTGAAGTTAAACGGGGCGTCGAAGTCATAGTAAAAGCCGTTGTCGATCGAAGGGCCGATGGCCAGCTTTACTTCGGGATACAGCCGCTTGACGGCCTGCGCCATCACGTGAGAACAGGTGTGCCAATACGTTTTGCGGTACTGCGGGTTTTCAAACGAGAATTCATTGTTTTCTGCCATGATTTTTGTCTCCTTCCGATGTTTTGGGGGAAAGAAAAAACGCTCCACCCCCGACTGAAATTCAGGGGTGAAGCGGTAACGCTCCACGGTTCCACCCTGCTTACGGAAAACATCCGTCGCTCGTGACCTCTGTAACGGGAGGATCCGGCGCAGCTTACTTCAGTTTCTGCCGCGCGGCTCAAAAGCGGTATCCGCGTCCTGCAAGCTCAAGGCTCTTGCACCAGATGAGCCTCTCTCTGATAGCCGCAGCGGGCGGGACATGTCTTTCTCCATGCCTTTAACGTAGAGACTATAGCACGTTTTGCGCTCTGTGTCAAATGCGATTGTGTAAAAAACGCAAAATTTACTAATTTGTCACTAAATTCACGTTTTTGTCATAATTTCTTTACTTTTTCAACAAGAATATTTCTATTTCGCCATGCACGCACTCATATATTCTATGTAAAATAATCCGAATTATTCATGATTTTGCATATTTCTCTTGACTTTTTTCAGATTATCGGTATAATGTACAAACAGATACTGATTCGTAACTTGTCTGTATCTATTTTGTAATTATTTATCCAATCGTGTTTCCGATTTCTGAAAGGAGTGTTGCTGCAATGATGCTGACAGCAAGAGTGAAGTTCTGCGCCGCAGCCGTCTGTGTGCTGGCGGGCTGCCTGCTGCTTCCCAACGCGCAGGCAAAAGCAGAATCCATTTCCCTGCCGGAACCCGCCGAAACCGTTCAGGCGCAGCTAGAGCCTGAGGCCATAAGTGTACCGGCTCAAACCGCCATATTGACGCCGCTGGCGCTGGAAACCGTCGAGCTTCCGAGCGAAGAAGAGGCTGCGCCCGAGAAGACCGTCCCGGCAGAAGAACCGGCCGGGGAGAACGCGCCGGAAACGCCCGCCGAACCCTCGCCTGCGGCCGAGGAGGAAACCGCCATCGCGAAAGCCACAAAGGCGGACATGGAACGCCCGGACGATCTGGTCAAGCTCGGGGACTTCATCGCCACCGCCTACTGCGTCACCGGCCAGACCTCGACCGGCACGCAGACGACCGTCGGTCGGACGCTGGCTGTCAATCCCTACGTCATCCCCTACGGCACGGAGGTCTGGCTCTATTTAGAGGACGGCACGTTCGCGGGCGACTTCATCGCCGAGGACACGGGCTCTAACATGCTGGCCAACCCCAACGTGATCGACATCTACATGGGTCAGGATTCCTACAACGACTGCATCCTCTGGGGCGCGCAGAACGTCGAGGTCTACATCCGCGCCACCGCCGAATCCGACACCGCGCAATAACGCAATTGAAAAACTGCCCTTCGCCTGCTACAATAAGACGAAGGGCAGTTTTTCTCATTTTATTAGACTTAATCGAGGTTTTTATGGATCTTTGTAATATCAACGACATCAAGTCGCTTTTGACCCGCCACGGCTTTCATTTTTCCAAGGCCAAGGGACAGAATTTCCTGACGCAGAGCTGGGTTCCGCGCGAGATCGCGCTGGACGCGGGAATTGACGACACCTGCGGCGTTCTCGAGGTCGGCCCCGGCATTGGGCCTTTAACGCAGCAGCTTTGCAGAAACGCCAGGAAGGTCGTGGCCGTCGAGGTCGACCGCAGCTTGCAGCCGGTGCTGGCCGAGACGATGGCGGGAAACGAAAACTTAACGATCATCTTCGGCGATATTCTGAAAACGGATATCAGTGCGCTGGTACAAGAAGAATTTCAGGGTCTTCGCCCGATGGCCTGCGCGAATCTTCCGTATTACATCACAACGCCGGTGCTCGCCGCTTTACTCGAGAGCCGCGCGTTCGAGGCCGTGACGGTCATGGTGCAGAAGGAGGTCGCCCAGCGCATCTGTGCGCCCGCCGGAAAGGGAGATTACGGCGCGTTCTCGGTCTTCTGCCAGTATTACGCCGAGCCGGAGCTTCTGTTTGACGTGCCGCCCTCGTGCTTCATTCCGCAGCCGAAGGTCACCTCGAGCGTTCTAAAGCTCACGATGCGCTCCGCGCCCCCCTGCGAAATTCCGGACGAAAAGCTCTTTTTCCGCGTCGTGAAGGCAAGCTTCGCCCAGCGCAGAAAGACGCTTTTAAACGCGCTCTCGTCCGGCTTCGGCGAATACTCCAAGCAGCAGATCGCCGAAGCGATTGAAGCCGCCGGCTTTTCTCCCACCGTGCGCGGCGAGACGCTGGACATTCCGGGCTTTGCCGCCGTCTGCGAAGCGCTCTTGCGGCTTTGAGATACTATATTTATATCGTCCGCTGCAAGGACAGCTCGCATTACACCGGCATCACAACAGACCCGCGCCGCCGCATGCGAGAGCATGTCCTTCGCCTTCCCGCGGGTGCAAAATACACGAAAAGCCACCCGGTCGCGGCCTTGGAAGCCCTCTGGTCGGCGGAGACAAGGAGCGAAGCGTCTATATTAGAGGCCGCCATCAAGCGCCTGCACCCGGAGCAGAAGCGACTTCTGATTGCCCGGCCGGACAGCCTGGAAGCTTTCCTCGGCGCAAAGCTCGATACGTCCCGCTATCAGCCGGAAGCGGTCTTTTCTCTTGACGAATTTCCGGCCAAATAGTCCATTCCAAATTTCCCATCAATTTTCAAAGATGTGCGTAGGGGTCGATGCCCACATCGACCCACAAGGGGCGTCATCGAATTCGCCGAAAATTTCTGCAAATTCGGTTTTATTTGCCGGGGCATGTGCTCAATCGTCCCCTACGAACACCCCGGGAGAGAACCTATCTGGCCGTTCCGGAAACGATCTGATCGAACAGCGTCTGCATGGCCTCGACGGAGCAGCCGGCAATATGGTGCGCGGCGGCAAGCTCCGGTGTATAGTCGGACAGCAGCATGGGAGAATACCTGTACCAGCCGGTGTCCGGATTTTTTGTGATGAGATTTACCGTCGGCAGCAGCTCATAGTGCTCGACGTATGCGCCGGTGTCATCCTTGCAGATCGTGACGCTCGCCATGCCGCCGAGCATGTTTTTGGCCTGCGTCTGGTGGGAAAGAAAATTTCCGAGCGAGTAAAAGACCGGCACCTCCCGCCCATTCTCCGCCATGATCACGCGCGCCGGCTGGACAACATGCGGATGGCCGCCGACGATGAGATCGGCGCCGCCGTCGGCCAGAACCTGCGCCCAATTTTTCTCGTAGTCGTTTGGCTGGAACGTGTCTTCTTCTCCCCAGTGGGCGAAGACAATGACAAAATCGGCAGCTTCCCGCGCCCGGGCAAGATCGTCCCGAACCGCGTCAAAGGTAACAAACCGGTCGACCATCCACGTCTTTCCCGGCGCGCCGCCGTTGAGGCCGTAGGTGTAGTTGAGCAGCGCGATGCGGATGCCGTTTTTCTCGATCACGCGAAGCATCTTCGCGTCGTCCTGCGAGTCGTGAATGCCGAGCGTCGTTACATCCGGGTAGTGCTCGCGCCAGTAGCGGCACGTATCCAGAATGCCTGTCTCGCCCTTGTCGAAGCAATGGTTCGTTGCGCCGGTCACGACAGAAAAGCCCGTTTCCGCCAACGCGTCCGCCACCTGCGTCGGAGAGCCGAAGTTCGGGTAGTTCGCGTAAAGCGCGGGGTCATTGACCAGAATCGTCTCCTGATTGATGCAGGCGATGTCGTATTGCGAAACAACCGGCGCGATGGCCGCGTAAAACGGCGTGAAATCATACCCGCCCTCCGGGAGCTCTGCCGACCAGTAGACAGTATTGTGGATCAGGTTATCGCCCAGCGCCATGAGCGTCACGCGCGAAATTTCCGGCTCGGGTTCTGGCTCAGCGGGCAGCGCTTCGGGCTCCGGCTGATTTTCCGCCGGGAGCTCCGGCGTCTGCGGCTGCTGCATCGCAGTTTCCTGCGCGGCGGACGGTTCTGCGGGCGCGGCTTCGGCAGCGGCGTTCGATGTGCCAACCGCCTTCGACGCGCGCAGCACCCAGCGTCCTCCCAGGATCACCGCCGCCAGAAGCAGCAAAATAAGCGCCAGACCCAGCGGCCACGACGCGCCGCTTGTTTCTTTTTTTCGGGAGAATTTACCTGCCATCGGGAACGCTCCTCTCTTTCTCCATCGTCTCACCCGGGCAACGTGCATCCCATCGCCCAACATAATGTCCGCGTCCGGTTCTGCCGGCGGCTCGGTCGAACGCGCGCCGCTGAATTTCCTCTTTCGTGCTTATTCTACCGGAAATCGCGCGCGGTTGCAACAAATCACGCGAAAAATTGCCGCCGCACCAATCGGTGCGGCGGCAATGCAATATTGGGTTCAGCGAATGACAAGCTCGCCGTTTTCCGTGTCGACCGTGATCGTCTCGCCGGGAAGGATGCTTCCGGCCAGGATCTTCTTGGCGATGAGCGTTTCGACTGTGTGCTGGATATACCGGCGCAGCGGACGCGCACCGAACTGCGGGTCATACGACGTGTCGATGATGAGCTGCTTGGCGCTGTCCGTCAGCTCGCAGCGCAGCTGCTTATCGGAAAGGCGCTTGTTGAGCGAATCGATCTGCAAGTCGATGATGCCCGTGATGTTTTCTTTTGTCAGCGGCTTATAGAAGACGATCTCGTCAAGCCGGTTGAGAAACTCCGGGCGGAAGGTGTGGTGCAGAAGCGCGTCGACCTGATCTTTGGCTTCCTGCGTAATTTCGCCGTCCGCGCCGATGCCGTCGAGCAAAATCTGGCTGCCGAGGTTCGAGGTCAGGATGATGATCGTGTTCTTGAAGTCCACGGTTCTGCCCTGCGAGTCCGTGATCCTGCCGTCGTCCAGAACTTGCAGCAGCACGTTAAAGACATCCGGATGTGCCTTTTCAATTTCATCGAAGAGGATGACAGAATACGGTCTGCGGCGCACAGCCTCGGTCAGCTGGCCGCCCTCTTCATAGCCCACGTATCCGGGAGGCGCGCCAATGAGACGCGACACGGAGAATTTCTCCATGTACTCCGACATATCGATCCGGACAAGGTTCTTCTCGTCGTCAAACAGGCTCGCGGCCAGCGTTTTGGCAAGCTCTGTTTTGCCGACGCCCGTGGGACCCAAGAACAGGAACGAGCCCAAAGGCCGGTTCGGATCCTGAATACCGGCTCTGCTTCTCTGGATGGCCTCGGCGACGACGCGGACAGCCTCGTCCTGCCCAATGACTCTCTTGTGAAGCGTGTCTTCCAGGTGCAGAAGCTTCTCGCGCTCGGACTCCATCAGTCTCGATACCGGAATCCCCGTCCAGCGCTCGATGATCTTCGCGATTTCCTCTTCGGTGACCTTGTTGCGCAGAAGGTTCGAACCCTTCGTGTTTTGCGTCTGCTTTTCATCCTGCTCGAGCTGCTTTTTTAGCTCGGGAAGGTCGCCGTATTTGAGCTTCGCGGCCTTTTCGTATTCGCCGTTCTTTTCGGCCTGCTCAATGTCGCGGTTCAGCTGCTCGATTTTTTCACGCAGCTGCTGTACCTGACCGATGGCCTTCTTTTCGTTTTCCCACTGCGCCTTCATGGTCTTGAAGCTCTCGCGGTTTTCGGCCAGCTCCTTCTGAAGCTCTGCCAAACGCGCCTTCGAGAGCTCGTCGTCCTCATTTTTAAGCGCAGCCTCTTCGATCTGCATCTGGATGATCTTGCGGTTAATCACATCGAGCTCGGTCGGCATCGAGTCCATCTCGGTGCGGATCATCGCGCAGGCCTCGTCGATGAGGTCAATGGCTTTATCGGGGAGGAAGCGGTCGGTGATATACCGGTTCGAGAGCGTCGCGGCGGCGATGATCGCGGGGTCGGTGATCTTGACGCCGTGGAAGACCTCGTAGCGAGACTCCAAGCCACGCAGAATCGCGATCGTATCCTCGACCGACGGCTCCTGAACGAGAACGGTCTGGAACCGGCGCTCGAGCGCGGGGTCTTTTTCAATATACTGCCGGTACTCGTCGAGCGTTGTTGCGCCGATGCAGTGCAGCTCGCCGCGCGCCAGCATGGGCTTTAAGAGGTTTCCCGCGTCCATCGAGCCCTCAGTCTTGCCCGCGCCCACGATGGTGTGCAGCTCATCGATGAAGAGGATGATCCTGCCCTCGGACTTTTTGACCTCGGAAAGGACTGCCTTCAGCCGCTCTTCAAATTCGCCCCGGTACTTCGCGCCCGCAATCAGTGCACCCATATCGAGAGAGAAAATCGTCTTGTCCTGCAAGGCCTTCGGCACCTCGTTCGAGACGATTCGCTGCGCGAGGCCTTCGACGATGGCCGTCTTGCCGACGCCCGGCTCACCGATGAGAACGGGGTTGTTCTTCGTTTTCCGGGACAAAATCCGGATGACGTTCCGGATCTCTTCGTCCCGGCCGATGACCGGATCCATCTTCTGCTCGCGCGCGCGCTTGACAAGGTCGGTGCCGTATTTTTCAAGCGCCTCATAGGTATCCTCCGGAGAGTCGGAGGTCACGCGCTGGCTGCCGCGGACGGATTGAAGCGCCTGCAAGCAGCGCTCTTTTGTAATATTGTAGGTTGAAAACAGACGCTTGAGCGTCGAGTCCGCCGTCTCGATCAAGGCCAGCAGCAGATGCTCGACAGAGACAAAGTCGTCTTTCATCTCGTCCGCGATTTTTTCCGCGCGGCTGAGCGCCTCGTCGACCGCTCTGGCGACGTAATACTTATCAGCCTCCCGACCCGAGCCCGTCACGCGCGGGAGCTTGCCCAGCTCCTGCAAGACAGCCGCGTCCAGACTCTCTACCGTCACGCCCATCTTCCGAAGCAGCTGCGGCGCAAGTCCGTTTTCCTGCCGGATAAGGCTCGCAAGCAGATGCACCTGCTCGATCTGCTGGTTCTGATTTTCAATGGTCAGCTGCTGCGCAGCCTGAATCGCTTCCAGGGATTTCTGCGTATACTTCTGTGCATTCATAGATTCCACTCCTTTTAGCACTCTCTGCATTCGAGTGCTAACTCAATTTTCTACAGTGTACCCCCGTCTGCCTGATTTGTCAATGGGGACTCACAAAAAGTTTGTAACGTTTTTGTGAATAATTCCCTATTCGACAGAAACCAAAAAAATTTTGGATTTCATACATATTTAATAACTACCCTCTAAGTTTTTTAATAACCCCTTGGTATCATAATCTTGCAAGAAGCGATATACACTTTTTCATTTTCCCCTCATATATTTTGAAAAGAGAAGCCCTGAAGCAAACTGGTCATTTGCTTCAGGGCTTCTTTTTGCCGATCGCTCCGCCCATGCGACACGCGAGACGTACAGCGCGAAAATTTCCTCCAGCTCCTCTTTTCTTGCTGATCGAAGCTTCTGCATAGTACCCCTCCCCGTTTTTTCCGATGATAGCAGACTCTTTTCCAAAAAGCAAGCATGACAAAAGCCCCCGCGCGCCAATCGCGACGCACGAGGGCTTCTGTTTTTTACGACCCGGACGCAGGGCAGCGTGCGCAATCGCGCTGATGCTGCCTAATGTCCGCAGCCACCATGACACGAGCCGTGCATGGAGCAATGGCCGCAGTCACATCCGCAGGAGTTCTTTCCGTCACGCTTCTGCCGGATCAGATA
>CAKUNY010000062.1 GCA_934668605.1 uncultured Oscillospiraceae bacterium
ACGATGACGAACGCGTCAAAGCCCGTGATGATCCCGCGCATCTGAAAGCCGTTGACCAGAAAGACGGTCAGAGGCGTGCGCTCCTTGCGGGCCTGATTGAGAAATGTATCCTGATAGGTTTCGGTACGCTGCATAGGTGTGACTCCTTTTCTGTTTTTCGCGCCGGTCTGGCGCTTTATTTTTGGAACACACCTATCGTATCATTTTGCTTGCGCGAAAAAAGGGATATTCGCGCAGGCCTGCTGAAAAACGGCGGAAAAATCCGGTTCGCGCGGCTGTAGGATCCAATGGATCTGCTCGTTTCGCCGCAGCCAGGTGAGCTGCCGCTTGGCGTAGTTGCGCGAGCGCTGCTGGGTAAGCGCGATCGCCGCGTCCAGATCGCCGCCGTTTTCCAAAGCGTCCACAAATTCCTTGTAGCCGATGGCCTGCATGGCCGTGGCCGTGGGGGGAACGCCGGAGGAAAGAAGCGCGCGGATCTCGTCAAGTAATCCCGCTTCCAGCATTTTTTCGACGCGAAGATCGATGCGGTCATATAGATCCTGCCGGTTTTCAAATGACAGGCCGAGCCAGACGGCTTCGTGCCTGGGCGGCAGAAGCTTCGTTTTCCGGTTGTGCTCGGAGATCGTTTCGCCGGTCTCTAAGTATACTTCCAGCGCGCGGATGATGCGCCGCCGGTCAGACGGATGAAGCCGCGCGCCGGCTTCCGGGTCGACCGCTTTGAGCCGCGCGAGAAGGGGCTCGATGCCGGTTTCTTCGGCCTTCTGCTCCAATTTTTCGCGCACCCCGGTGGAAGGACACGGGGCAAACGTGCGGCCGAGAAGCAGACTGTCGGCGTACAGCCCCGTGCCGCCGCAGACGATACAAGCCTTGCCGCGCGACAGGATATCCTGCAAGATGGGCTCGGCGAGGTCGACGTATTTTCCGACGGAAAAATCCTCCCGGGGATCTGCCATGCCGATCATATGGTGCGGCACGCCCTGCATTTCATCGCGCGTTGGGGCGGCGGTTCCGATCTCCATGCCGCGGTAGATCTGCATGGAGTCGCACGAGAGCACCTCGCCGTCATATTTTCTGGCCAGCTCGACGGCAAGCCGCGTTTTGCCCGAGGCCGTCGGCCCCGCGACGCAGATGATTTTCTCCAAACGGCTTGCCTCCTTTCATGGCCCTGTTTACAAAAGCTCTTATGTACGCTTGAACTGCTTTTCAAGCTCCTTTTTGGTCAGCTCGATGCACACCGGTCTTCCGTGCGGGCAGTATTTGATATCGTCCCGGGAGAGAACCTCGCGAACCAAAGCCTCGCGCTCTTTAGGCTCGGTGTGCCAGCCGGCTTTGATGGCGGCTTTACAGGCCATCGTGTGAAGAAGATTGTCCCGCAAATCCGCCTGCGACGGGCGCTTGCCGGTGAGAAGGTCTTCGGCGAAGGCCTCTAAGGCCGCGCACGCGTCTTCCTCGGTGAGGTCAGACGGGATCTGGCGCAGCACGAGCTGCAAATCGGAAAACTCCGACACGTCGAAGCCGAGCGACTGCAAAAGCGGCAGATTTTCCAATACCGCCTGCGCTTCCGGCTTTGTGAGGTGAACCGGGACGGGCTGCAAGAGAAGCTGCGGCATGACGGGGTGCTCCTCGGATTTTAATTTCTCGAAGAGGACGCGCTCATGCGCGGCGTGCTTGTCGATGAGAAGAAGGCTTTCGCCCTGCTCGACTAGAATGTAGGTGTTCATTGTCTCGCCGATGACGCGGAAGGAAACCTCCGGGATGGAAAGCACCTGCTGCGGCTCAGGTTCCGCCGCGGGCATTGCGCTCGTAGGGGCGGACGACTCTGTCCGCCCGAGTGGGAAGCCGGTTTCTTCCGACGCAGAAGTCGAGTCCGTAGGGGCGGACGACTCTGTCCGCCCAAGCTGGAAGTCTTCTGGCGCGGACACGACAGGCGCAGGTGCTTTCTCGGGCGCGGGCGCGATGGGCTCCGGCCTTTCGATGACCGGCGCGGGCTCCGGCGCTTTTCCGGTGCGCTCGGGCACCTGCACGGGAGAAGACAGCGCGGCGGAGAGAAATGACGGCTCGTCGACGAAGACGGAAACGGGCTTTGCCGCCGGGCGGGCGGGCTTTTCAAAGGGGTTTTCCTCGGCGGCCGATGCCGTGCGGCGGAATTCCTCAGCCGTTTTGTGCTGAAAGAAGTCCTTTTTGGGTACGGGAGAACCCGCCGAAACGCCGCCCGCGATCGCGTCCTGCCGGGATTTCGGCAGCTGGACGGCGGGACGCCCCGGGGCTTTGCTGAGCGCCGAAAGAACCGCGTAATGTACCGCGTCAAATGCGCCGCGCTCGGATAAAAATTTGACCTCGGTTTTCGCCGGGTGGACATTTACATCCACCGCCTGCACGGGAAGGTCGATCTCCAGCACGCAGACCGGGAACCGCCCGACCATGAGCTGGTTTTTATACGCCTCCTCCAGGGCGGCAGATAACATCCGGGACTTGATAAACCGGGAATTGACGAAAAAGTACTGATACGAGCGGTTGCCGCGCGTACAGGTGGGCTTGGTCACAAACCCGCGCACGGTGAACTGCTCCCACGAGCCCTTGACCTCGATCATGCTGTTCGCGATCTCGCGGCCAAAGACGGTGTAGATCGCGGCCATGCGGTCGCCGGAGCCGGCAGTCGAAAGCTGCTCCTGTCCGTCCTTTAAAAACCGGAAGGCAATTTCGGGATGCGCCAAGGCCTGCTGCTGCACGACGAGAAAGACGGCGGAGGCCTCCGCCTGATCGGATTTCATGAACTTCATGCGCGCGGGCGTGTTATAAAACAGGTCGCGCACGAGGATCGTCGTCCCCTCTGGGCAGCCCGCGGGCGCTTCCTGCGTGATCTGCCCCGCGTCTAAGTGAAGGCTCACGCCGGGGGTATCGGCGGCCTTGGTCAGCAGATCGATCCGGCTGACGGCGGAAATCGCGGCCAGAGCCTCGCCCCGGAAGCCGAGGGTCGAGATGGCGGCAAGATCGTCTTTATTTCGGATTTTGCTTGTTGCGTGGCGCAAAAACGCCGTGCGCGCGTCCTCGGGTGACATACCGCAGCCGTTATCTGAAATGCGGATGAAGGTCATGCCGCCGTTCTGGATTTCGACGGTAACGCGCGCTGCGCCCGCGTCGATGGCGTTTTCCACCAGCTCCTTGACAACGGAAGCCGGCCGCTCGACCACCTCGCCGGCGGCGATCAGATCCGCGACATGGCGGCTGAGCTGGACAATTTTCGGCATGGGAACCTCCTTTACGAAAGGGTCAGAAGACCGAAGGACATGGCGTTGATGAGTGCGTGAAGCGTGATGGGCGCCCAGATGGTGCCGCCCTTTTCATAGACCCACGCAAGCGCGACGGACGCCGGGATATAGGGAAGGCAGCTGAGCAAAATGGACACGAAGGGATAGAGTCCAAAGTACTGCCAGTTGTGCATGAGGGTAAAAAGAAGCGCGGAGACGATGTAGGCAAGGACTCTAGAGGCCGGGCGGATGGTTCCGAAGACCACGCCGCGAACCAAGGTTTCTTCGATCACGGGCGCGAAGACGACGCTGACGGCCAGCATCACGTACCGGTTTTCAAAGATCAGACCGCTTACCGTCTCATTATTATAGATCGTGACCTGACCGGCCAAAAGGCGCTCGAGCGCCTGCACCGCCCAGGTGCCCGCGTAGTAAAGCGCGAAGCCTAAAATCAGCGCCTGCACGAAATTCCAGAAGCCGGAGCCGAAAAAGCGCTGCAATAAAAAATTGCGGAACACGAGCAGCACGAACAGCAAATTGATCGAGAAATAGATGATGTTGATCGTCAGCGCCGTGAGGCTCAAATGTAAGACTGCCGCGAGATATTGAATGCCCGCGCTCAGCAGCACCAGATAAAACGGCAGATAGCACCATCCGGCGATGGCCTCGGCGCGCGAGAGACTGCGGCCAAGCGAGTAATAGGGTTTTGCCATGCACGGCGCTCCTTTCAGAGAATCAAAGTAGCTGCTTGAGCTGATAGAGAACGTTCATCGCCTCGATGGGCGTGAGGGTTTCGACGTTGATGGCGGAAAGCTTTTCGCGAATCTCGTCCGCCTGCAAGTCCAGGAGGCTCACCTGATCGGACGATTGCTTCTGCGCGGTGGGCGCTTTCGGCGCGCCGGATTCCAGCTCCTTGAGAACCGCTCTTGCCCGCGCGATGAGCTTGTCGGGAAGACCGGCCAATTTCGCAACCTCGACGCCGTAGCTGTCGTCTGCCGCGCCGGGGACGATTTTGCGCAGGAAGATCATTTCGCCCTGCCGCTTCTTGACGGCGATGTTGAAGTTCCGGATTTCGGGGATCTCCTGCTGCATCGAGGTCAGCTCGTGGTAGTGCGTGGCAAAGAGCGTCTTCGCGCCGAGCTTTTTGGCATCGACCGCGTACTCGAGTACCGCCTTCGCGATCGCCATGCCGTCGAAGGTCGACGTGCCGCGCCCGATTTCGTCTAAGATGAGAAGCGAGCGGGGCGTTGCGTTTTTGAGAATGTCCGCCACCTCGTTCATTTCCACCATGAACGTCGACTGGCCGGAGGCCAGATCGTCGGATGCGCCGATGCGGGTAAAGAGCTTATCGACAATGCCGATACGAGCCGAGCTCGCCGGGACGAAGCTTCCCATCTGCGCCATGAGAACGATCAGCGCGACCTGACGCATATAGGTCGATTTACCGGCCATATTGGGGCCTGTGATGATGGCGGCCTTGCAGCCGTCTGCGCCGAGAACGGTGTCGTTCGGGACGAAGAGCGTGTTTTTGAGCATCTGCTCGACCACGGGGTGGCGGCCTTGGGTGATGCGGATCTCGCCGGAGAGGTCGACCTCGGGGCGGCAGTAGTGGTTATGGACCGCCGTATGCGCAAAGCTGCAAAGAACGTCCAGACTGGCGATGGCCTGCGCGGTTTTCTGTACGCGCTGGGACTGCTCGGAGATTCTGGTGCGAAGCTGGGTGAAAATCTCGTATTCGAGCGAGACAATGCGGTCCTTCGCGCCCAGGATGGTCGACTCGAGTTCCTTTAATTCCTGCGTGATGTAGCGCTCACCGGTAGAGAGCGTCTGCTTGCGGATGTAGTGGTCGGGGACGAGGTTCAGCTGTCCCTTGGCGACCTCGATATAGTAGCCAAACACGCGGTTATAGCCCACGCGGAGGTTCCGGATGCCGGTTGCCTCCTTTTCGCGCGCTTCGATGGCGGTGAGCATGCCGGTGCCGCCGCTTTGAATTTCGCGGAGCTTGTCGAGCTCTTCATTCGCCCCGTCTCTTATCATGCCGCCCTCGCGCAGAACGAAGGGAGGATCGTCCACGATGGTCTTTTCGATGGCCTCCTTGAGGTCTTGCAGCGGGTCGAGCTGGTCGTAAATTTCCTGTAAGAGGGGAGACGTGAGCGCTTCGAGGCGGTCGTGGATCGCGGGAAGCGTCGCCGCGCCAAGGCTCAGGGCGACAAGGTCACGGCAGTTTGCCGTGCCGGTCACAATGCGCGCCATGACGCGCTCGTAGTCAGACACCTCGCGAAGAGACAGCCGCAGCTCCTCGCGGTCGATCGTCTTGTCCGCAAGCTCCTGTACAGCTGTCAGCCGCTTCCCGATTTTTGCGGGACTAAGCAGCGGCCGCTCCATCCACGACCGGAGAAGCCGTCCGCCCATCGCGGTTTTCGTCTGATCGAGCACGCCGAGTAAGCTTCCCTTTTTCTCCTTCGAGCGCATCGTCTCGGTGAGCTCCAGATTGCGCCTTGCAGTTAAGTCCAGCCCCATGAACTTGCCCGCGACGTAAAAGTCCAGCGCGCGGATGTGGGGAAGGTCGTTTTTCTGCGCGTCCCGGAGGGCGCACAACAAAGCGCCCGCGGCAATGACGACCTCGTCGTGTCCGGTGAGGCCGAGCACCTCCTGCGTTTTTTCAAACTGCGACTCGACGGCGGCTTTGCAGAGACTCAAATCAAACTGGTGCTCGCGGCTCCTGCCCATGCAGCAGCCAAGGCGGGAGCCTGCGACGGCTTTGATCTCGTCGGACGTTTCCGCGTCTCCGCCGAGCAGGAGCTCTGTCGGGCTGAAGCTTCCGAGTTCGTTGCATACGGCCTCCGCGGCATCACTGCCGGAGAAGACGGTTGCGCTGAACGCGCCGGTCGAGATATCGCAGAAAGCCGCGCCATAGGCTCCGTTTTCGCCGTAGACGCAGGCGTAATAATTGTTTTTCGATTCGTCCAGCATCGAACTCTCGGTCACGGTGCCGGGGGTCACGATGCGGATGATGTCGCGCTTCACGAGGCCCTTAGCGAGCGCCGGGTCTTCCATCTGCTCGCAGATGGCGACCTTGTAGCCCTTCTGAACAAGACGCGCGATATAGCTTTCGGAGGAATGGAACGGCACGCCGCACATGGGGACCTTGTCCTCAGGCGCTTTGTCTTTGGCGTGGTCGCGGCTGGTGAGCGTGAGGTCCAGTTCGCGGGAGGCGATGCGCGCGTCCTCGTCGAACATTTCATAGAAATCGCCCAAGCGGAAAAAGAGAATGCAGTCGGGATTCCGCTCCTTGACGGTGCGGTACTGCTGCATCATGGGCGTGAGCTCAGCCATAGAGATACCTCCGATTTGTGTTTGGAATTGGATTCGTAGGGGCCGATGCCCACATCGGCCCGTTGGGAAGCTGCAAATTCGCCGAAGATTGCCGTAAAAACAGCACGTTCTGCTGGGGCGATGTGGGCATCGCCCCCTACGCGTAGTTTTGAAAGTTTGCGTGAGGTGTGTTTGCGGTACACAGCAGGGTCAGTCGAAAACTTCGCCGACGAGGCTCCAGGTGGTGCAGCCGGTGATTTTTGCATCGATGAATTGGCCGATCAGGCTGTCATCGCCCGGCAGGCGCACGAGGCGGCCGCCTTCGGTTCGGGCAGTGAGATTCTCGCCGTCGCGTCCGTCGACCAAAACGCGCATTGTTTTTCCGACGTAGGCCTGATGAATTTCAAGCGAAATGCGGTTCTGCACATTGCAGAGCTTGTCGAAGCGGCGGTTTTTTTCCTCCTTCGGCGTGGGGTCTTCCATTTTGGCCGCAGGGGTTCCGCCGCGGGGAGAGAAGATGAAGGTGAAAAGTGCGTCGTAGCGGACCTGTTCAATGAGACTGATGGTGTCTTCAAACTCTTCCTCCGTCTCGCCGGGGAAGCCAACGATCACATCGCTCGTCAGAACGAGGTTCGGCATGACCTTCCGGCCATAGTCGACGAGCTCTAAATACTGCGCGCGGTTGTAGTGCCGGTTCATGGTTTTGAGCACGCGGTCGTTGCCGGACTGGAAGGGGAGGTGGAACTGATTGCAGATTTTATCGTGGCTCGCGATCGTGTCAAAAAGCTTGCGGGACGCGTCTTTGGGGTGGCTTGTCATGAAGCGCAGCCAGAAATCTCCCGGGAGCTCGGCAAGAGAGGCCATAAGGTCCGCAAAGTCGACGCCGCAGTCCAAATCCTTGCCATAGGAGTTGACGTTCTGGCCGAGGACGGTGATGTCCTTATAGCCGGCGGCAATGAGGCCCTTGACCTCCTCGATGATCTCTTCGGGCCGCCTTGAGCGCTCGCGGCCGCGCACATAGGGGACGATGCAGTACGAACAGAAGTTGTTGCAGCCGTACATAATGGAAACCCACGCCTTGAGCTTCGAGGCCCGGACAACGGGGATGCCTTCTGCGATATTGCCCGCCGAATCGTTGACCGCGAAAATGCGCTTGCGTCGCGTGAGGACCGATTGCAGCAGCTCCGGGAAGCGCCAGAGCTGGTGGGGGTTAAATACACCGTCGACATGGTGGTAGCTGTGCTTGATTTTTTCGACCACGGCGGGCTGGCCCATCATGCAGCCGCAGAGGAAAATTTTCTGCGCAGGGTGGCGGTTTTTCGTGTGGACCAGCGCGCCGACGTTTCCGTAGACGCGGGTCTCGGCGTGCTCGCGGATGGCGCAGGTGTTGATGACGATACAGTCCGCGCCCTCCTCGGTGTCGGACATCCGGTAGCCGCATTCCAGCAGCATGCCGCGGATGCGCTCGGAATCGGCCTCGTTCTGCTGGCAGCCGTAGGTATCGACAAAGGCGAGCGGGGTCCTGCCCTCGGCTTCCCAATAGCTTGCGATTTCGCGGCAGATGGCCGCCTGCCGGTCGAGCTCCGGCTGAGAGATAACGGTAGTGTGACGTTCCAAAAAAGTACCCTCCGATAGACCGATTTCAATGTAGCACAATATTATAGCACAACGCGCGAAAGTTTTCCACAGGCGCGGCTTAAAAAATGCCGATTTTGCGCGTATTATACCAGAAAACCCGGCGCATTTCAACGAACGGCGGGGCGCGGATGCGGCAAACGGCGCACAATTCACAAATTGTTTACCGCGTGGCCGGGGCCTCGTCGTTGCAAAAGCGGGGGGTATGTGGTAAACTGTAGCAGATCATTTCCAGCGGCAAATGCGCTTTGCGGCGGGAAAACAGGCGATTTTGAGATGATGCCGCATGCGCGGCAGAAGGAAGGAACGTATGAAAAAGTGTAACCATTGCGGCGCGGATGTGCCCGAGGAAGAGAGCGTGTGCCCCGCGTGCGGACAGGAAGTAACAGAAGAAACGGCTTCCGCGGAAGAACCGACCGAACAGACCGCCACGGAGGAGACTGCGGCGCAGACCGATTCGGAAGCGGAAAGCTTTACCTGCGAGGAAGAGCCGGAGACGGACGGCGCGGAACAGACTGAGGATGAGGCTTCTGCGTCGGGGGATGAACCGCAGGAGACTGCGCCGGAGAAGAAAAAGCCGTCGGCGCTCGTGTGGGTGATTGGCGCGCTGGCTGTCGTTGCGATCGTCGCGGCGATTTTCCTTGCCGGGAAAAAGAGTGCAGCCAAGCTAGATGCAGACGCTCCCGCCGAAAATGGCGTGACGGAAACGACCGATGAAAGCGCGCAGAATGCGGACGACGCGGAAAGCACGGATAGCTTCGTGTCCTACACCGTGACGCAGGATGAGCTGACCGATGAGGTTCTCGCCAAGGTCGTCGCCTCCTGCGGCGATCGGGACCTCACGAACCGCGATCTCGCGTTCTATTACTGGCAGCAGTACTATACGTTTGTCAATAACTACGGCTCGTACCTGAGCTATATCATGGACACCTCAAAGGGACTCGACGAGCAGGCCTACAGCGAGGGTCAGACGTGGCAGCAGGCATTTTTGGATAGTGCAGTCACGATGTTCCACTCGATGACGGCCATCAATCTGGAGGCCGACAAGGCGGGCTTCGAGCTCGGAGAAGAGGACCAAGCGCAGCTCGACGCGATTCCGGAAAGCCTGGACGCGACGGCGGGCTATTACGGTATGGAAGACGGCCTTGCGTATTTGCAGCGGGTCTTCGGGCCGAGCGTGACGGTAGAGGATTATGTGGCGTTTGTGCGCGACTCGATGCGTGCATCGCGGTACATGGAGCTGCTTGTTGAGCAGATGGAGTTTTCCGACGCGGAGATCAGCGACTACTATGACCAGCACGCCGAGGACTACGCGCAGAGCCGGATTGAAAAGATCGACAAGCCCATGGTGAGCGTGCGGCACATTCTCGTGATCCCGACCGAGCAGAACGAAGACGGCACGTATACCGACGAAGCGTGGGCAGAGGCTGAGCAGAAGGCACAGGCGCTGCTGGACGAGTGGAAGGCGGGCGAGGCGACGGAGGATTCCTTTGCCGCGCTGGCAAACGAAAACTCGGAAGACCCCGGCAGCAGCTCCAACGGCGGGCTGTACGAGGATGTGTATCCCGGCCAGATGGTCGATCCCTTTGACGAATGGTGCTTTGACGACGCGCGCCAGCCCGGTGACACCGGCATCGTGAAGACCGACTACGGCTATCACGTCATGTATTATGTCTCAAAAGGCGAAGCGGTGTTCTGGTTCGAGGCGGCAAAGAGCGATTTGCAGACCGAGCGGGAGAACGCACTCGAAGAGTCGATTCGCGCGCAGTACCCGCTGACAGAAAACTTGGAGAACGCGGCAATTTTTGACGTGCAGGCAGAAGACCGCGCGGCGGCCAATGCGGCTGCGGCAGAGGCGGCGGCAAGCGAAGCGGCCACCGAGGAAAGCGGTACGGATGCGTCGGAGGATACGGCGGCGCAGGAAGAAGCGGGCGAATAAGGCGTTCGCGGCAAGCAGGAGGCGGTAGTGGATGCAAAGAAAGCTGCTGTTTTTTGTCAATCCCAGAGCGGGGCACTCCGAGATTCGGGGGAGTCTGATGCAGGTCATTCAGATTTTTACGGCGGGCGGCTACGAGGTGACCGTCCACCCGACGAGCGCGCCGCGCGACCTCACGCGGCAGATCGAAAAGCGGGCGGCGGCGTATGACCTCGTCGTCTGCACGGGAGGAGACGGGACGCTCAACGAGGCCGTGTCGGGGCTCATGCAGCTGCCGCCGTCTGAGCGTCCGCCGCTCGGCTATATTCCGGGCGGAACGGTCAACGATGTGGCGAGGACGCTGGGGCTGAGCGTAGACCCGATTCTCGCCGCGCAGGACATCGTAACGGGGCGTGAGTTCCCGATCGACGTCGGCGCGTTTGGGGAAAACCGGTGGTTCGTCTATGTGGCGGCGTTCGGCCTGTTTACGGGCGTATCGTATCAGACGCCGCAGGAGGACAAGCAGGTTTTGGGAAGGCTTGCGTATTTTCTGCATGGCGTCAAGGCGCTTGGCGAGGTCAAGCCGATCCACGCGCGTGTGGAATTTGACGGTCAGGCGCTGGAGCTGGACGTTCTCGACGGGCTCGTATGCAGCACAACGTCGGTCGGCGGCGTGCTGGCGCTGGACAGCCTCGGCATCAGCCTCAACGACGGGCAGTCGGAGCTGCTTCTGGTGCGCGATATCAAGAATCTGATCGATTTCAACAACGTCAGCACGGCGCTTTTAAAGAGCGATTTTCGCGAGAACGAGAACATCGTCTCCAAAAAGGTGCGGCGGGTGAAGTTCCTGTTTGACAGTCCGGTCGACTGGACGCTCGACGGCGAGTACGGCGGGACGGTCAAAGAGGTTGAGATCGTCAATCATCAGAGGGCGGTTAATATCATTGTGCCACGATAATAAGAAGGGGTTGGGCGGCGAAAGCCGCCCTTCTTTTTTCGGTATTGCCCACCGAAAGGAGGGCTTTTTACCGCTGTGCGTGACCCAGGGGTCAGGGTTTAACTGGCAGAAGCCTGCCAGCCGGGTCAATTCGACCCCACGCTTCTTAGCTGCGCAAAGAAGCGCGGTGTCGAGCCGCCGCGAAGAAATTGCCCAAAGGAAACCCTTGGGAAGGGTTTCCTCTGGACTCCTTCCGAAAACAGAGGGGGTCGCCCCCTCTGGCTCCCCGGAGCTGCCCGGTACGAACATGTTACGAATCGAGCGTGCCTGCGTACTTTTGAGTACTCGATAGTCGGGGGTACGACAAATTTGGTAGACCCGACTCGGCGCAAAGCAAATTTCCTCTGGAAATTTCTTTGCGCGGGGGCTGCC
>CAKUNY010000063.1 GCA_934668605.1 uncultured Oscillospiraceae bacterium
AAAGGACGAGGCGGTATATTTCTGTTGCACTTTTCCTCAGATCGCTCTGGGCGGGCGTTACCCGTTATCCTTGCCCTGTGGAGCCCGGACTTTCCTCATGATGCAGCCGTTGGGCCGCACCCCGCGACTGTCCGTCCCGGTCGCGTTGTTATTCTACCTGATTCTTGACGGAATGTCAAACAAGTTGCAATTTTTTTCTAGGGCGGATATAATGGAAGCAGCTTTGAGATAAAAGAGGATGCTACCATGAACGAGAAGGTTTCTGCATATTTTGAGGGCTTACGCGGCAAGCGCGTTGCCGTGCTCGGCATCGGCGTTTCGAACCGGCCGCTCATTCGCATGCTGCTGGCGCGCGGCCTCACGGTTCTGGCCTGCGATAAGACCCCGCGCGAAAGGCTGGATGACGAGGTATTGGAGCTTGAGAAGCTGGGCGCGACGCTCCATGTTGGAGACGGGTACTTAGACGGCGTACAGGCCGATATCGTCTTCCGCACGCCGGGCATGCACCCGGACATTCCGGCGCTCAGGCAGCTGCGCGCGTCGGGCGCGGTGGTGACGAGCGAGATGGAGGCGTTTTTTGCCGTCTGTCCGTGCAAAATCATCGCCGTGACGGGCTCGGACGGCAAGACGACGACGACCACGCTCATTTCGGAGATTTTAAAGCATGCGGGCTACACCGTCTGGCTCGGCGGCAACATCGGAACGCCGCTTCTGCCGCGGGCGGAGGAAATGAACCTGGGAGACATTGCCGTCGTGGAGCTCTCGTCGTTCCAGCTCATGGGCATGACGCAGTCGGCGGATATCGCCGTGGTGACAAACCTCGCGCCCAATCATCTGGATGTCCACAAGGACATGGCGGAATATATTGCGGCGAAGGAAAATGTGTATCTGCATCAGGGCAAAGCCGGGAAGCTCGTTGTGAACATGGATAATGAGATTACGAACGTGTTCGCGGAAAAAGCGCCGGGCTCCGTCGAGAAATTTTCTCGGCTGGGAAAGCCGCAGAACGGCGTGTGGCTGGAAAACGGCATCATCTACCGCAACGGACGCAGAATTATGCCCGCCGCCGATATCAAGATCCCGGGCGTTCACAATATCGAGAACTACATGGCCGCGGCCTGCGCGACGGAGGATCTTGCCTCGGATGCGGATGTAGACTGGGTAGCAAGGAACTTTGGCGGCGTGGAGCACCGGATCGAGCTGGTGCGGGAGCTTCACGGCGTGAAGTATTATAACGACTCGATCGCCTCGAGCCCTTCGCGGACGATCGCGGGTCTGCATTCGTTCCAGCAGAAGGTGATCCTGATCGCGGGCGGCTATGACAAGCACATCCCGTTCGATGTGCTGGGGCCGGAGGTTTGCGCGCACGTGAAGACACTGGTTCTGTGTGGGGCGACGGCGGATAAAATTCGCGCGGCAGTCGAAAAAGCGCCGGAATACCGCGAAGGAGAGCCGGAAATATTGCAGGCGGAGAATCTGCGCGAGGCGGTGGAGCTGGCAAAGGGCGCGGCAAAGCCGGGCGATATCGTGACGCTCAGTCCGGCCTGCGCGGCGTTTGATCAATTTAAAAATTTCGCTGTGCGCGGCAAAACGTTCAAGGAAATCGTAAACAGCCTCACATAAAGGAGAGACGCTATGCAGCTGGCAGACAACATCCGCAAGGCGCGGCAGGTAAAAAATAAGCTCTCGCATCCAAGCTGCGCGGCGGTGATCGTCGCGGCGGGCTCGAGCGCGCGCATGGGCGGGACGGACAAAATTCTGGCGGAGCTCGGCGGGCTTCCGGTTCTGAGCCGGACGCTTCGCGTATTCGACGATCACGACATGGTGGACACCATCATCGTCGTCGCGCGGGAAGACCAGCTGCCGAAAATCAGCCGGGTATGCTCGCCATATCACAAGGTGCGCATCGTCGTCCCCGGCGGGAATAGCCGGCAGGAGTCGGTGATGAACGGGCTCAAAGCGGTGCCGGATGGGACGGAGCTTGTCGCCGTGCATGACGGGGCAAGACCGCTGGTGCCGCCGGAGGTCATTACGAAGGCCATTTTGAAGGCGGCAAAATTCGGCGCGGCCGCGCCCGCGATTCCGGTCAAGGACACGATCAAGGTGTCGAAATCCGGAGGCGTCGATGAAACGCCTGACCGCAGGACGCTCTTTGCCGTCCAGACGCCGCAGGTGTTTGACGCGGAACTGCTGCGCGGGGCGCTTCAGAGCGCGAAGGAAAAAGGCCTCGCGCTCACGGACGACTGCTCGGCGGTCGAGGTGCTGGGCATGACGGTGCTTCTCACGGACGGCTCGGAAGAAAACATCAAAATCACAACCCCGCTGGACTTGGACATTGCGGAGCTGATTTTAAAACGGAGGGAAAAGGCTTGAGGATCGGGCACGGATACGATGTACACAGGCTTGTCCCCGGCCGGAAGCTGATTCTGGGCGGCGTGGACATTCCGTTTGAAAAGGGACTTGACGGGCACTCGGACGCGGACGTGCTGGTGCATGCCGTGATGGACGCGCTGCTGGGCGCGGCGGCTTTGGGCGATATCGGAAAGCTGTTTCCGGACAACGACGACGCATACTTAGGCGCGGACAGCCTGGAGCTTCTCAGAAAGGTGCGCGATGTCTTGCGGGAGAACGGCTGGAGGTTCGGAAATCTGGACGCGACCGTAATTGCCCAGCGGCCGAAGCTTGCGCCCTATATCGATACCATGCGCTCTAAGATCGCGGACGCGCTTCAGACGGACATTTCGAATGTCAGCGTCAAGGCGACGACGGAAGAAAAGCTCGGCTTTACGGGAAGCGGCGAAGGAATCGCGGCGCACGCCGTGTGTCTCATCGAGCGCGTATGAGGGAGAACGAGAATTTTCCGGCGTGGTATTGGCCGCTGGGGCTGCATGACGCGCGGATCACAGAGGCGTCCATGCAGGATGATACGCTCGTTTTGCGCCTGGACAGCGGGAACGCGATGTATGACAGCTCCGTCGAACAAATTGTGCTTCTGGGTGCGCGGCTCAAAACGTCGCTTCCTGCAATCACGAAGAAGCAGCCGGTTTACTGGCTCTGGGACGAGCTGACGGAGCTTCCCTTTGCACAGTGGAAGCTGCAAATCCAGCTGGAAACGGGCGTTTTGCGGGGAAAGGCCGCGGAGCAGCCGCTGATTGTCGTGTTTCAAAACGCGATTACCACGCGGACAAATGTGTAAAAGGGGACGCGTTTGCAATGGACTACAGAAAAAGCTATCGAATTTACAATATCGCCGTGTGGGTTTGCTTAGTGCTGGTGCTGTTTGCGAGGCTGGCGGAGATTCTCTGGATGGGAATTGCGGGCATTGTGATCATGGTGCTCGGTATGGGGCAGACGATATTTTTCTGTAAATGCCCGTACTGCGGCTCGAATTTCAACATCCGCGCGAAGCCGCCGAAATTTTGCCCGGCGTGCGGGAAACATCTGGAAGACTGATTTTTTAAAAGGGAGAGAGGAATATGGATTACAGAATCAGTGAGCGTGCGATGGTGACCTCCTGCGCGGTCGGTATCCTGATTGTCATGCTCGGAAACCGGCGGCAGTCGCTGATGATGAGCGCGGTCGGCGCGGCGGTGATGGTGCTGGGAATTGTGCAGGCGCTGGTATTTTATAAGTGCCCGCACTGCAAAAAGCGCTTCAAGATCGGCTCGAGGCGTCCGAGCGTCTGCCCGTACTGCGGCGCGAAGCTGGAAGACGATCAGCCCGCGGAACAGCAGACACAGACTCCGGCAGAGCAGATCGAAACGCCCGCCGAGGAACACGCAGAAGAAAAGACAGAATAATTGCCCCACACCTCGTAGGGGTCGATTGAGCACATCGACCCGGCGGTACGAGCCGTTTTTACGGAAATCTTTGGCGAATTTGATGGTTCCCAATGGGGCGATGTGGGCATCGCCCCCTACGCATGGCTTGGAAAATTTGCATAAAAAATCCTCCGTACGGCCTTGTACGGAGGATTTTTTGTGTCGATGTAATCAGGCTTTCTTTGCTTCGATCGAGCGGATGCAGAACAGAACTGCGAGCATCAGAACCGTCGAGACGGCGAGCGTCACGTAGACGTTCTGGACGAAGCCCGCGACGATGAAGCCGACGAAGGAAACGGCAGCGACCGTGACCGCGTAGGGAAGCTGGGTCGAGACGTGGTTTAAGTGGTTGCACTGCGCACCGGCGGAGGCCATGATCGTGGTATCCGAGATGGGCGAGCAGTGGTCGCCGCAGACGGCGCCCGCGCAGCAGGCAGAAATGCCGATGATGAGAAGGGGGCTGTCCGTCGGGAAGACGGCGGTGACGACCGGGATCAGAATGCCGAATGTGCCCCACGACGTGCCGGAGGCAAAGGCCAGAACGCAGGCGACGAGGAAAATGACCGCCGGCAGGAGGCTATAAAGGAAGTTCGAGGCGGAGAACATGAGCTCCTGCACATACTCGGCCGCGCCGAGAGAGTTGATCATGGCCTTGAGGCTCACGGCGAGCGTCAGAATGAGGATCGGGGAGATCATCGCGATAAAGCCCTTGGGCACGCACTCCATCGCCTGCTGGAAGGTGATGACCTTACGGGCAACGAGATAGATCACGGTCAGAACCAGCGCGATAATGCCGCCCCAGGGAAGGCCGATGAACGCGTTCGTGTTGCCGAAAGCGCCGACAAAGTCGCCCGCGTAGTCCGCGCAGCCGGAGGTGTCCACGCCGAAGAAGCCGCCGACGTAGAGCATGCCGATGGTACAGGTGATGATCAGAACGACGACCGGGAGAATGAGGTCAAGAAGGTGTCCCTTGGGGTTGATGACCTCGCCTTCTTCCCCTTCCAGCGCGGAAAGATCGCCGGAGGCGGCCTTCTTCTCATACGCCTTCATGGGGCCGTAGTCGAGCTTCATGAGAATGATGGCGATGATGAAGACGAAGGTCATGAGGGAGTACAGGTTATAGGGAATCGCGCGGATGAACAGCTCAATGCCGCTCATGCCGGTGTTAAGGCCTTCGGCGGTCGAGGAAACGGCGGCTGCCCAGGAGGAAATGGGCGCGATCATGCACACGGGAGCCGCGGTCGCGTCGATGAGGTAGGCGAGCTTCGGGCGGGAAATTTTGTGGCTGTCGGTGACGGGGCGCATGACGGAGCCCACGGTCAGGCAGTTAAAATAGTCGTCGATGAAAATGAGAACGCCGAGGATGAACGTGGCAAACTGCGCGCCGGCGTGGGTCTTGATATGCGTCTCCGCCCAGCGGCCAAAGGCAGCCGAGCCGCCCGCGGCATTGACCAAAGCGACAATGATGCCCAGCAGAACGAGGAACAGGAAAATGCCGGCGTTTTCGGCGATCGCGGCGATGAGGCCATCATTTACGACCGCGTCCAGCGCGGCGACGGGGGCAAAGTTCGTGGTGAACAGCGCGCCGACAACGACGCCGATAAACAGCGAGCTGTAGGCTTCCTTGCTGATAAGGGCAAGGACGATGGCGATAACGGGCGGCAGCAGCGACCAGGCCGTCTCGGCCAAAGATTTGCCGTTTGCGCACTGAATGGCCGCCGCGACGATCAGAATCATCATCGCCGCAATGACGATGATGCGCAAAAGCGCATGGGATTTGTTCTTCATGGGTGGGTCTCTCCTTCACAAAACAAAAAATTGCGTCATGACAGCATCATGACGCAACACAAAAACCGTGTAAGGACGACATGACAGCGCTCCGCTTTCGCGACAGTCCGCAGGATCTTCTCCTGCGTCCCAGAAGACTGCCCACGGGAATGGGGAAAGCCCTCTTCGGCGCGCAGCCCTTTTGCGTCCCCGGTTCCCGCCGGAATGCGGACGCGACTCATGCTGTGCGCAACCTCTATCACAACTGTCTACCATTATACAAACAAAGAAAATCTTGTCAAGACTTAACGGAAAATAAATGCATCAATATGCAAAATATGCAGAAAAAGAAGAAGCGGCTCGCTTCGTGTCAAAGATCGCCTTTTTCGCATACGATGGGCTGAGGAGGAAGCGCGTTATGTTTTGGTATGATTTTTCGTTTCGCTCGCTGACCGCCGCACAGGACGGGCGAAGTGTTCTGGAGCATGCGGGGATCGGGGCGGAGCTGCTGCGCGCGCCGCAGGCGATTTCCGAGCAGGGGTGCGGCTATGTTGTAGAGATCGCGGACTTTGAAGGTGCGCGGGCGTTTGAGCTGTTTCTGGCAAACGGCGTGCGGTTCCGGCGGGTCTTCCGGCAGTATGAAAACGGAATGGTGGAGGAAGCGGGTCATGATCTACTTTGACGCGGCGGCGACAACGCTGCAAAAGCCCCCGCAGGTGCGAAAAATGGCGGCCTACGCGATGGAGCATTACGCGAGTCCTGGAAGAGGGGGATATCGCGCGGCCATGCTGGCCTCCGACGCGGTCTATGATTGCAGGAAGGAGCTGGCGGAGCTTTTTGAGGCGAAGCCGGAGGACATTGTCTTTACGATGAACGCCACGCACGCGCTGAACCTTGCCATCAAGACCCTCGTTTCGCCGGGGGACGAGGTTGTCATCTCGGGCTTTGAACACAATGCGGTCTGGCGGCCCCTTGTTCAGATCGGCGCGAACGTGAAGCTCGCGGGGCGGAAGCTCTTTGACCCGTACGATACGCTGGAGGAATTCCGCGCGGTCATCGGACCGGAGACAAAGGCGGTCGTGTGTACGCACGTGTCGAACGTGTTTGGCTACGTTCTGCCGATCGAAAAAATCGCGGCGCTGTGTCATGAGCGGGGTGTTCCGCTGGTCGTCGACTGCTCACAGTCGGCCGGGATTTTGCCGGTGTCGCTGAGAAAGCTTCACGCAGCGTTTTTGTGCATGCCGGGGCACAAGTCGCTCTACGGGCCGCAGGGGACAGGTGTTCTCGTATGCGGGCATGCGCTCCGGCCACTGCTCGCCGGCGGGACGGGGAGCCTTTCCAAAAGCGCGTCCATGCCGGAATTTACGCCCGATGCGGGAGAAGCAGGGACACACAATGTGCCGGGCATCTGCGCGCTGTGCGAGGGGGTGCGGTTTGTGAAAAACGTGGGGATTGGCGCCATTGCCGCGCACGGGAAAATGCTCTGCCAGCTGCTGACGGCGGAGCTCGCAAACCTTCCGGGGGTGCGCGTGTACCATGGAAGAAATCAGGCGGGCGTGGTGTCGTTTTTATTGGAAACCGAGGACGCGGAGCAAACTGCGGCAAGGCTTTCATCGCAGGGCTTCTCGCTTCGGGCGGGGCTCCACTGCGCGCCGCTGGCACACGAATCTGCCGGGACGCTTTCTTCCGGCACGGTTCGCGCAAGCTTTTCCATTTTCAACACCGCGCGCGAGGTGCGGCAGCTCGTCAAAACTTTGGTTTTGTGAAGCACCGCCATTTTTTCCGCGCCGCCCCTTGCTATTGACGCTCATTTGGAGTATAATCACAATAATTATAAGTATCAGCAGGAGTGGCGTCTATGACCGCGATACGCACCTTTTTTCAGGAATTCTGGAACCGCATTCCCCAGATCGGGGTTAACGATATTATTGATATTTTAATTGTTGCATTTCTGTTCTACACCGTCATGCGCCTGATCCGCTCGACGAGCGCGGCGCGCATCGCAAGAAGCATTCTGCTTTTGCTGGTGGCGACGGGTCTGACGGAGATCTTCAAGCTCTATACGCTCAACTGGATCCTCAGCAAGATCTTAGAGATCGGCGTCATTGCGCTCGTCATCATGTTCCAGCCGGAGCTGCGGCGGATGCTCGAGCGCTTTGGCGGCAGATTCTTCACGAACCTCATCAGCAGCAGCGGCGCGGCCTCGCCCGAGCAGCAGGCCATTGAAGCGACCGTAGCGGCCTGCGAGGTCATGTCGAAGGAGAAGGTCGGAGCGCTTTTGATCTTTGAGCGGAGCATGCCGCTCGACGAGTATTTCAAAACCGGCACGATCATTGACGCGAAGGTCACAGACCAGCTGCTGCGGAACCTGTTTTTCAAAAACTCCCCGCTGCATGACGGCGCGGTGATTGTTCGCGGAAGCAGAGTCGCGGCGGCAGGCTGCGTGATGCCGCTGACGGAAAACACACACCTTCCGAGCGACATCGGAACGCGCCATCGCGCGGGTATCGGCTCAAGCGAGGTTTCGGACGCGGTGGTCGTCATCGTCTCCGAGGAAACGGGTACGATCTCGGTCGCCATCGGCGGCATGCTCAAGCGGCATCTGGCGCCGAAGACGCTCGAGAAGCTTCTCGTGAACGAGCTGATTTCGGAGCCGGAGCAGAAAAACAGCACGCTGAAGACCTGGCTCTCCGGCCATTTCAAAACGAGGCAGGATAAACATGAAAAGAAGTAAGCTTATCACGATGGGCATCTCTCTGCTCGCGGCGATCTGTCTGTGGGCATATGTCGTGACGGTGGTGAACCCGGACGGCGACACCATCATCTCCGGCATCCCCGTGACGTTTTCCGGGCAGGAGGTGCTGCGCGAGGATCAGGGGCTCGTCATCAAGGGCGATTACAACGACATGGTGACGGTGCATTTTTACGGAAAAAATACCGACCTCAAGAAGCTCGAACAGTATAAAGACGAAATTACCGCGGTCGTGGATGTGTCAAAGGTTCGAAGCGCGAAGGAGTACCAGCTGACCTATCAGCTTACGCTTCCGAACGCCGTGCAGGCCTCCGCCGTGCAGGATACCGACCGGAACCCGTCGGTCATTACGATTCAGGTCGAAAAGCTTTTGCGGCGCGAAATTGAAGTGCGCGGCGATTTTTCCGGTGTGGAGATCGCGGAAGGATACCTTCTGGAGTCCACGAGCTTTGACTACGACACCGTGACGGTCGAAGGCCCGGAGTCCGTGGTGTCGCAGATCTCCTGCGCGCAGATCGTCATGACGCGGACAAACGTCGATAAGAACATCACCGAGAGCGTCGACTATACGCTCGTTGACGCGGACGGAAACGCCGTGGATATGAGCGACCTCACAACGGATGTGGATTCGATCGAGGTCGAGCTCGATGTGGTGAAATTCAAGGAGGTTCCGCTGACGGTCAACTTCATTGACGGCGGCGGCGCAACCGGTGCGGACGCAAGCGTCGACATTGACCCGGAATCCATTACGCTCGCGGGCGACGCGACGGTGCTTGACAGTGTGAATACCATCGTGCTCGGAAATATCGACCTCGGCGCGACGGAAAATAACGCGGTCTTGTCGTTTGACATCAAGATCCCGAACGACGCGAAGAACGTATCCGGCGAGGAAACGGCGACCGTGACCATCAAGATCCGAAACAAGAAGACCCGCGTCATCGGCGCGACGAATATCGCCTTCATCAACACCCCCGACGGCTTCAGCGCCAAGAGCATCACGCAGCTGGTGCAGACGACGGTGCGCGCGTCGGCCTCCGATATTGATACCATCGCGGCAAACAACCTGCGCGTGGTGGCGGATCTGTCCGAGTATTCGCAGGCCGGCACGTATCAGGTGCCTGTGACCATTTATATTGACGGCTACCCCGACGCTGGCGTCATTGGCGACGATTACAAGATCGTCGTGGTGCTCGAAGCGGTCGAATGATGCGCGGCGGGAAAAATTTGAACTGGAGATGTTACCGTGATTAAAAGCATGACCGGCTATGGAAGAGCCGTACAGACCTTTGAAAACCGCGAGATCACCGTGGAGATCCGCTCGGTCAACAACCGCTATCTCGATTGCAGCGTCAAGCTGCCGCGCGTGTTCAGCTTCGCGGAGGACAGCGTGAAGGCAAAGGTCAAGGAAGAAATCTCGCGCGGCAAGGTGGACGTGTTTATTGGCGTCAACGTCACCGCCGGAAGCGACATGAAAATTTCTCTCAACCGCCCGGTGCTGGAAGGGTACCTCGCGGCGATGAAGACGATCGCGAAGGACTACGAGGTCAAGGATGATATTTCTGTCTCCAGTCTCACGCGCTTTTCCGACATTTTTGTCGTCGAGAAGCAGGAGGAGGACGAGCAGCAGGCGACGCAGGAAATTCTGACGGTCGTCTCGCAGGCGCTCGAAAAGTTCTCCGCCATGCGCACAGCAGAGGGCGCGGCATTGGAGGCCGATCTCAGAAGTCGGGCGAAGACGGTGCTGGGGCTGGTCGAAAAGGTCGAGGACAGAAGCCCGGTAACGCTCGCGGAATACAGAGCAAGGCTGACCCAGAAAATGCAGGAGGTTCTTCAGAACACGAACATCGACGAAGGCCGCATCTTGCAGGAGGCCGCCATCTACGCGGACAAGATCGCCGTCGACGAGGAGACGGTTCGGTTAAGAAGCCATCTGTCGCAGCTGGACGCGATGCTGACATCCGGCGGCGCCATCGGCAGAAAGCTCGACTTTTTGCTTCAGGAATTTAACCGCGAGGCCAACACGATCGGCTCGAAGGGCAACGATCTCGAGCAGGCGAGAACGGTTGTCGAGATCAAGGCGGAGTTAGAGAAAATCCGCGAACAGACGCAGAACATTGAGTAACGGAGGCGCGGCATGAAGCTTATCAGCATCGGCTTTGGAAGCACGGTCTGCGCCGAGCGGATCCTGGCGGTCATCGCGCCGGAGTCCGCACCCATCAAACGGCTCATCCAGGAGGCGCGCGAGCGCGGGATGCTCATTGATGCGTCGTTCGGACGAAAAACGAAATCGGTTCTGCTGATGGACACCGACCATGTCATTCTCGCGTCCGTTTCGCCGGAGATTTTGTCCGCGCGGATGCAGGAGAAGCCGGAGCCGGAGGAGATGGAGCGATGAAGGGAAAACTGTTCGTGGTGTCGGGGCCGTCCGGCGTCGGGAAAAATACGCTCCTGAACACAATCATTGACACGAGCGGGAACGTGCAGTATTCTGTATCGGCAACCTCCCGTCCCATTCGTCCCGGCGAGGTCGACGGAAAGAGCTACTATTTTGTTACACGCGAGCGCTTTGAAGCGCTGATTGCAGACGACGCGCTGCTGGAATACGCCGAGTACGTCGGAAACTATTACGGCACGCCGCTTGCCCCCATCCGCGAGGCGATTGAAAACGGCATCGACGTTGTAATGGACGTGGAGGTCGTGGGCGCGCAGAAAATCAAAAAGCGTCTGCCGGAGGATGCGGTGCTTGTATTTGTGACCGCGCCGTCTTTTGATATCATCCGCAAGCGTTTGGTTCATCGTGGCGACGTTGCGCCCGGGCTCATGGAAGAGCGATTGGAGCGCGCGCGCTGGGAATGCAGCCAGGCGGAGAACTATGATTACATCGTCATCAACGACGATCTGCAAACAGCCAGCGAAGAGCTTCGCGCCATCATGCTGGCAGAAAAATGTAAAACGATGGAGCGCATCCATTTGATCAAGGAGGAACTAACATGCTCTACCCCGCAATGAGCGAACTGCTCAAACATGTCGAC
>CAKUNY010000064.1 GCA_934668605.1 uncultured Oscillospiraceae bacterium
GCCGAACAATCCGCGGACGTATACGCTCAGCTGCAAGCGGCAGACGGCGGTACACAAGGTTCCGATGGGGGGCTTTGTGGTACAGGATCTGGGACGGACGGCGACGGTGATGAAGGGCGAGGGGGAATTTTTCGGCGCGCATGCCTACGACACGTTTCTGGAGCTGCTGGCAGCTTTTCAGAAGGGCGGCCGAGGGGTTCTGGTACACCCGGTGTGGCAGACGGCAGGGGCGTATTTTACGGAGCTGGAGCTGACGCAGGAGCCGAGAGACGACTACGTGGCCTACCGGTTTACGTTCTGCGAGTCGCCGGGCGCGGCAGAGGCGGAAGCGGCGGAGGCGGAAACGGGCGAGGGACAGCGGTTTTATGAGCTGCGCGAGGGGCAGTCGCTATGGACCGTCAGCAGCGCCTATGGGCTGAGCATGACGGAGCTTCTGCGGCTCAATCCGCAGATCGCGAAGCCGAACAGCGTCGCGGCCGGGACGAGGGTGCGGGTGCGATGATCGGAATTGTGACGGATTACGCGGGCGGAAGGACGGCGCTTCCGGCGCTTTTGCAGTGGAGCGTCAAGCGGACAGACGGAGAGCCGTGCGACAGCTTCAGCGTACAGTTTGCGTGCGGGAAAAAGACGTTGGCAGCGCTGAAAGGCGCAACGGGATTTCAGGCAGTGGAGGCCGGGAAGGTCGTGTTCACGGGCATCGTGGACGATTTTGAACTCCGGCTCGGAAAGGACGGGGCGCTGGCCGAGCTCACCGGGCGCGGCATGGCGGGAAGGCTCATGGACATGCAGACGCCGGCTGCGGAGTATGTGACGGCGCATTTGGAGGATATTCTGAATGCCTATGTGAGGCCTTGCGGGATCACGAGGATCGATGCGGACGCGCTGCCGCCGGTTTCTCAGTTCGTTGTGCAGACGGGCGCGACGTGCTATCAGGCGCTGGCGGGCTTTTGCAGGCACAGCGCGGATGTTTATCCCAGGTTTCTGGCGGACGGGACGCTGGTGCTGCGGAAAAATGCACAGGGAAAAATGGTATGGCTCGGAGACGAGATCTTGCAGGCGCAGTATGTGCGCAACCGCTACGGTGTGGCGGCAAGGCAGGTGCTCATCAACACGAGAAACGGAAGCATGCAGACGGCGGATTACGAGGAGTTTCAAAGGCTCGGCGGCACGAGGGTGCAGTACGCGGGCATGACGGGAAACAAAATCCGCGCTGGCTTCCGCACGGCAAAGCAGCGGCTGGACGATGCGAAGCGCGACGAAAAGCTTTTGTATGTGACCGCGCCGGGCGTTTTTCTGGCCGAGCCGCTGGATTCGGTTTCCGTGAAGCTGGATGCGCTCGGGATTTCCGGGACATTTACAGTGCAGGAGGCGCAGTCGGGCTGCGATGAGACGGGCGCGACGTGTACGCTCATTTTGAGGTGATGGATATGTGGTTATCAAAACGTGTGATGGTGGAGCAGAATGCGGAAGACCCGGCGACGCTCGGAACGGTGAGCATCGGGGGAAAGAGCCCGGCGGTGGTGACGGATGCGGAAAAGCGGCAGGCGAAGGTCATCTCCCCGGGCGGCTATTGCTGGAATCCGACGGCGACGGACTGCGTGCTGGTGGTGAAGGGGAACGAGCTGTATGTGGCGGGTATGCCGCAAAACGGCACGCAGGGGCTCCAGGCCGGAGAGGTGATGCTCTTTTCCAAGGGTGCGAGCGTGAAGGTGGCAAATGACGGGAAGGTTTTTCTGACGGGCGATGTGTATGTGCAGGGAGATCTTTACGTGAACGGACAGAAAATGGAGGTGCCTTGAATGGAAAATCTGCTGCGGGACGGCGACTATGTGCCGAATGGCTTCGGCGGGTTTACGAGGCTCTATGGCGCGCAGGAGCTGCTCGCAAGGGCGCTTTTTAAGCTCACGTGCAGGCGCGGGAGCTTCCCGTTTTTACCCGAACTGGGGAGCAGGCTCTATGAGCTCGGGAGCCTCAGACCTTCGGAGCGGGAGGCTGCGGCGAAAATCTACTGCGAGCAGGCCTTGCAGGGCATGGAATTGAAAATTGACGAGGTGAAGCTGACGCAGTTGCCGAGCGGGCAGGCACGCATAGAGGTATGGCTTACCTGTCAGGATGAAAAACAGGCGTTGGAGGTGCGGATTTGAAGGAAGTTGAGGAGCTTTACGGGAAAATGCTGGCGGTTTTTGAGGAGAAAACCGGCTTTACGATGGACGATACGGCAGATCTGGCCGTCCGGCTGTATGCGGCGGCGGCGCAGATGCAGACGCTCTATGCCTACAGCGACTGGGCGATCAACCAGAGCTTCCCGCAGACGGCGACGGGAGCGTATCTGGACTACCACGCGGCGCTGCGCGGCATTACGAGAAAGGCTGGCACGAAGGCGAAGGGCTCGCTCCGGTTTAAGTTGGACGCGGCGAGGGAGGACGATCTGGTGGTCTATCAGGGCACAGTCTGCGCGACGGCGGGGCTTGTCCGGTTCGTGACGACTGCCGACGGCGTGATTCCGGCGGGGGAGCTGTATGCGGATATTCCGGCGGAGGCCGAGAGCGTGGGCACGAGCGGAAATGCGGGCGCGGAGACGATCACGATGCTGACCCGCGCGCCGGAGGGCGTGTCCGGTGTGCTCAATCCGAAGGCCTTTACCGGCGGAAGCGGCGCGGAAACGGACGAAGAGCTGCGGCTTCGCGTGCTGGATAGCTTCGTCCGGCTGCCGAACGGCGCAAACGCGGCGTTTTATGAGCTGCGGGCTTTGAGCCATGCGGGCGTGGAGGCGGCGGTGGTCATTCCGAGAATGAACGGGATCGGAACGGTCGGCGTTGTAATTGCCGCGCCGGAGGGTGTGCCGTCGGAAAAACTTTTGCAGCAGGTGCAGGACGATCTGGACGCGGTGCGCGAGATCGCGGTGGATGTGACGGTGCTTGCGCCCGAGGTGCAGGCCGTTTCGGTTTCGGTGCAGCTGCTTTCTAAAAAGGGCGTCAGCTTTGAGACGGCGAAGGCGGCGGCAGAGAAGGCGGTCAAATCGCTCTTTACGGGCGCGCTTCTGGGAAAGAGCCTGTACAGAGCCGCCATTTCCAGCGCGATCTTTGAGACGGGGACGGTACAGAACGTGAAGCTTTTGCAGCCGGAGGCGGATATTCCGGGAACGGAGCGGACGCTTTGCAGGCTTGGCGCGCTGACAATTGCGGAGGCGGAGGTATGAGCTACGAGAATGAGCTTGTAACGATGCTCCGGCCGCTCGGCGTATACAGCTTCCGGGAGGGGAGCTTTTCGCTCGCGGAATTGCAGGCGCTGGGCGCGGCTTTGGATACGGCGGACGAGGCGCTTTCAAAAGAGCAGAAGGAAATGATCGTTTTAACGGCGGGGGACGAGGGACTGTCCCGATGGGAAGCGCTCTTCCGGAGCAGACCGCCGGCGAAGACGATCGAGGCAAGACGCGCGGCCATCGCGGGCTTTTTGCAGATCAGCGGCGACAGCTTTACGCTTGCGGCGCTCAACCGCTGCCTCTGCGCGTGCGGCGTTGCGTGCAGCGTGGAGGAGACGGGAGAGGTCAACTGTGTGAAGGTCTGGTTTCCGGGCGTGATGGGCATTCCGGAGGGGTTCTCGCAGATGAAAATTATCATCGAGGACATTCTGCCGTGTCAGCTGGGAATTACGTACTGGTTCCGGTACTGTACGTGGCAGGAGACAGAGGATTACGGGTTGACCTGGGGCGATCTCGACGCGATGACGTGGCACGAATGGGAGACGTATCACGAGGGAGAAGTGTAGAATGAGACGTGGCGCGCTGCGGGAAGCAGCGCGCCACGTTATATTATTGAAGACCCCACAGGGCTTTGAGTTCATCCAGATGCTGCTCGTAATCATAATCATATGACAGTTCTGTCGTCATGCGCTCTACGTAGCTGGTATCCGCGTCGGCACCAAAAACGAGGCAGACGTGACTGCCGCGCCAATCGAGGTTTGGCAGATGGTATCGGACGGCGACAAGATACCGTCGCTTTCCGCTTTTTGTAAGAATCTGAGCGGTGCATTCCGGAATTTCGCCGTAGGTATTGTAGACAACACTCTTGATTTTTGCGCAGGCGGTTTCTTCTACCCAGGATGAATGCGGGCGAAGCAGTTGGCGAACCGCAAAAATGAGCAGGAGGAGGAACACGAAAAGCAAAATGCGCCGCATTGGCGGCAAACGATGGGCTTTGCGCGAAGCAGCGGAAACGGGAGCGCCGCTTTCTGCGCCGCAGTTCGAACAATGAGGTTGCATATGGTGGCTCCTTTCAAAGTGAATAGGAATATACTGTGCAACTAATTATACAGTAAGATAATGCATCTGTCAAATGCTGCCGGGGCTGGCTATAATTTTTACGGGGTGATGGCTTGCAAATGGAGAATCCTGTTGGCGGAAGAATTGTCCTGACAATTGAAGAGTATCGGCTGAGCCGAAAAATCAGCAAAAATAAAATTGTGCTTGGCGCGGGCGTACAGCGTACGCAGCTGCAAAAATACTGTCAGAATAAAGTCGCACGTGTGGATCTTGGCGTGATGGCGCGGCTGTGCGACTTTTTTCAATGCGAGCTGAGTGACCTCATGCACTATGAAAAAGCGTAAGGCCGGAGGGGAAAACGCCCCGGGCAGGATGAACTGCCCGGGGCGCTTTGCTGCTTGGATGGATGGATTTAATCGACAAAACGGGTAGGGTCGACGCTCTCGCCGTTTTGCCGGACGGCAAAGTGCAGGTGCGAGGCCGACGCAGACTCCAGAAGCGCGCTCTCGCCGACGGAGCCGATGGTATCGCCCGCTGTGACGCGCATCCCGGCGGAGACGGCCGGCATGGCCGCGAGGTTTGCGTAAATCGTCTCGTAGCCCTCGGGGTGCGAGAGAACGACGGTGGTGCCGAAATACTCATCGTCGTAGACCGCGGTGACGGTTCCGGAGCAGGCTGCCCGGACGGGTTCTCCGGCAAGCGCGGCAAGGTCGATGCCGTCATGCGTGCGCCAGTCCTGCGTGGTCTGGTTAAACGACAGCTCCTGCATGCTGTAGGACGCGATGCGCTCACCCGAGACAGGCCAGACGCGAACCGAAAGTGTTTCAGCTGTAGGCTCCTGTGCGGATGCGTCTACGGCATCGGAAGAAGCGGCGGAGCCGGACGCAGGCTTCTGCGTCTGAGCCGTACCGCCCGGCTGCGAACTGCCGCCGGATGGAGAAGAGGACGGCTTGTCCTCCGGGATCTCCGCGCTGGTGGCGACGGAAAGGGTCTGCTCGTTCAGAGACTTCTTTTCAGAAACGGCGCCGGACACAAAAATGTAGCCCGAGATTCCTACTGCTAAAATGCACAGAAGCAAAACGATGTAGTAGCCCTTTTCCTGAAAGAATTTTCTGAACCGGTTGGGTTCGGAATGTTCGTTGTTTTGCATGGTTTACACCTCCTGAGCCTAGTATGACCCGGGCGCTGGAAGCATATACCTGAAAATGAAATTTTATCGCGTTACCGGACGCCGACCATTTCGCATTCACGCGAGAAGTAGCGGTCAAGACAGTATTTCAGAATCGAGCTGCGCGTGACGATGCCGATGAAGGCGTTCTTGTCGTCAATGACGGGGACAAAGTTCTGATCGGCAGCGACGAGGACAAGATCTTCGATGCGCGTGTCGACGCGGACGGGATGAACCTCCCGGCGGGTGGTGATTTCGGAAATGGAGTGATCTTCGGTCTGGCGAAGATCCATGACGCAAAGGCGCTTGAACGCCCAAAGAAGGTCTCCCTCGGTCAGAACGCCGCAGTACCCGCCGTCTTTATCGAGAACCGGCAGGGCGGTATAGCCGGAGTTTTCCATACGTTCCATCGCCTGACGCAGGGTGCAGCCGTCGTCGATATACGAGCACAGCGCCTTCGGTGTCAGGAAAAACAGGATATTCATGCTTTGGTCTCCTTTGAAGATAACGGCAGGCGTGCCGGATTTGTGTTGGTTTATCTGTATTTCAAGTTTACCATAACAAAGCGGGTAAGAAGTGACAAAATTGTGAATTCCGCTCAAAGATTTCTGTCAAAAAGACGCTTGCATTTTTTCCCCGCCTCGTTTATGCTAAACGCGGAGATCAGAATGGAGGGATATCAGGTACATATGACATTGGATGAACTGCATATTGGAAGAAAGGGTCGCATTACGGTGGTCGGCGGAGAAGGGATTCTCCGGTGCAGACTTCTCGACATGGGTCTTATTCCACAGACGATCGTTTCGGTCACGAAGGTCGCGCCGATGGGCGACCCGATGGAGCTTCTGCTGCGCGGGTACAGTCTGACGCTTCGCAAGGAGGACGCGCGCAGCATCACCGTAGAGGAGGTGCCGGAATGATTCTCGCTTTGGCCGGCAACCAGAACTGCGGAAAGACGACGCTTTTCAACCAGCTCACAGGCTCGAACCAGCATGTGGGCAATTTTCCGGGCGTGACGGTCGACCAGAAAATCGGCCAGGTGCGCGGGCAGAAGGGCTGCTCGGTGGTCGACCTTCCCGGCATTTATTCACTGCGGCCATACACGGCGGAGGAGATCGTCACGCGCGACTTTATCCTCAACCAGAAGCCGGACGGTATCATCAACATCGTCGACGCGACGAATCTGGAGCGGAACCTCTATTTGACATTGCAGCTTCTGACGCTGCGCGTGCCGACGGTTCTGGCGCTCAACATGATGGACGAGCTGACCGGAAACGGCGGCAGTATCGACGTGCAAAAAATGGCACAGACGCTCGGCGTTCCGGTCGTCCCCATCTGCGCGGCGACGGCCGACGGCGTGTCGGAACTCATTGACGAAGCCGTTCGGGTGGCGGAGGGGAAAATTCTGCCGCAGGTCTACGACTTCTGTGAGCCGGGCCCCGTGCACCGGTGCATCCATGCGGTCTGCCACCAGATCGAAGACCACGCGCAGGCGGTGGGCATCAACACGCGCTTTGCCGCGACGTGGCTTATTGAAGGAGACAGCGGCATGGAAGACGCGCTCCGGCTCGACCAGAACGAAAAGGAGCTCATTGAGCACTCTGTTTTGCAGATGGAGCAGGAGCGGGGCTTGGACCGGAACGCGGCGCTTGCCGATATGCGCTACAGCTTCATTGAAAAGCTCGTGCGCGAGGCGGTCGTAAAGCCGCAGGAGAGCAAGCAGCACAAAAGAAGCGTGCGGGCGGATAAAATTCTGACGGGCAAATACACGGCGATCCCGATTTTTATCGGCGTCATGTTCCTCATTTTCTTTTTGACGTTCCATGTGATCGGCGCGTTTTTAAGTGACGCGCTGGCGCTCGGCATTGACCGGCTGACGGAGCTTGTCGATGCGGCTCTCACGGCCTACGGGCTCAACCCGATCGTGCAGAGCCTGATCATTGACGGCATTTTTGAGGGCGTGGGAAGCGTTCTGAGCTTTCTGCCTGTGATTGTGACGCTCTTTTTCTTCCTGTCTATTCTGGAGGACACGGGCTATATGGCGCGTGTGGCGTTCGTGATGGACAAGCTGCTGCGGAGGATCGGCCTTTCCGGAAAGTCCATCGTGCCGATGCTCATCGGCTTCGGCTGTACGGTGCCTGCCGTCATGGCGACCCGGACGCTTCCTTCCGAGCGCGACCGGACGATGACGATCCTCCTTACGCCCTTTATGAGCTGCTCGGCAAAAATCCCAATCTACGGCTTTTTCTCGGCGGCGTTTTTCCCGGAGCGGGCGGCTCTGGTGATGATCGCGCTTTACGTATTTGGGATCGTGATGGGGATTTTGGCGGCGCTGGTGCTGGAAAGAACGGCGTTTCGCGGGCGGCCGGTGCCGTTTGTGATGGAGCTTCCCAATTACAGGCTGCCGTCTGTCAAAAGTGTGGCGCTGCTTCTCTGGGAAAAGGCGAAGGACTTTTTGGAGCGGGCGTTTACGGTGATCTTCCTTGCAACGATCGTGATCTGGTTCCTGCAGAGCTTTGATACGCGGCTGAACGTGGTAGAAAGCAGCGCGCAGAGCCTTCTTGCCATGATCGGTCAGCTCCTCGCGCCCATCTTTGCGCCCCTCGGCTTTGCTGACTGGCGGTGCGCGACCGCGCTTATTTCGGGCTTTATCGCGAAGGAGTCGGTTGTGAGCACGCTGGAAATTTTGCTCGGGACGAGCGCCCTTTCCACGCTCTTCACGACGAAAAGCGCCGTGAGCTTTCTCGTCTTTACGCTTCTATATACCCCCTGCGTCGCGGCCATCGCGGCCATTCGCCGGGAGGTCGGCTCGCCGGTTCGCGCGGGGATCATTGCGCTGTCGCAGTGCTGCGTGGCGTATCTGGCGGCGTTCGCGGTGTTTGCAATTCTGAGTTTCTAGGAGCGTACGATGGGAGTTTTGATTTTAGCGCTTTTGATTCTCTGGATCGTGCTGGCCGTGCGCAAGCGCAAGACCTCCGGGTGCGGCTGCGGCTGCCCGGGCTGTAAGAAGGGCGAAAAGACCTGCAGGAAATAGACATGCGCCTCCCCGTTCCGGCATACGCTTGGGACAGGGGAGGCGGTTTTTATGGGGGACTATTTAAAGCGCAACGGAAGACTGCTGCTGGCGGCGGTTGTGATCGTCCTGTTCTGTGCGGCGCTGCCGGGGCTTTTCGCGGCGGGGAAGGCAATTGAAACCGGTTCGTGGGGGCTCAGCTTCCGCGCGGAGGGAAAAGAGCCCGTCGGAAACGCGAGTAAGCAGGCCTTGCGGGACTATGACGCAGTGTACGTGGGAGACGGAAACGAGAAGGTCATCTACCTGACCTTTGACGCGGGGTATGAGAACGGCCACACGGAACGCATTCTGGACGCTTTGAAGGCGCACAACGCGCCCGCGTGCTTTTTCATCGTGGGAAACTATCTCGAGACGGCGCCCGAGCTTGTGCGCCGGATGGTAAACGAGGGACACATCGTCGGCAATCACACGTACCACCACTACGACATGTCGAAGATCTCAGACCCGGCGAGCTTCCGGAAAGAGCTTTCCGACGTGGAGACACTTTTTGAGCAGACGACGGGCGAGGTCATGAAAAAATACTACCGCCCGCCGCAGGGCATTTACAGCGAGGAAAATCTCAAAATGGCAAAAGAGCTTGGCTACCGGACGGTGTTCTGGAGCCTTGCCTATGTCGACTGGTATCAGGACGACCAGCCGACCAAAGAACAGGCCTTCTCCAAGCTCATCCCGCGCATCCATCCGGGCGCGATCGTGCTGCTGCACTCGACGTCCAGCACGAACGCAGAAATTTTAGATGCGCTTCTGACCGAATGGGAGAATATGGGCTACCGGTTCGCGAGCCTCGACGAGCTCTACGAGACTGCCGGGTAATGGAACCAATTGCGGGGCGCTGCATAACATGGAATGAGCGAGCGACAGACGCTACGTTATATTTCAGGAGGTTTCGTTATGTCTTGCAATAATTCTTCCGGTATCTGCGCCTTCGGCAACAGCTGGTGGTGGATCATTGTTCTGGTCATTATCTTCGTACTCTGGAACGGCAACGGCAGCAGCTGCGGCTGCGGGTGTGACAACGGCTGCTGCTGACGGCGTATACATGCAAAGCACGGAAAAGGACGGCAAAGCCGTCCTTTTCCAATATGGGCAGGCGTCCTTGAAACCCGTAGGGGCGTCCGCCCCTACAGAATTTTGGCGTTTCTCCGGGATATGCGTAGGGGACGATGCCCACATCGTCCCGGCAGAACGAGCCGGTTTTACGGAAATTTTCGGCGAATTCGTAACTGCCCTTGGGGCGATGTGGGCATCGCCCCCTACGAGGTGAGGGAACCTGATGTGCGTAATTGCCCCCCGACGAGTGTGAAGAAAGATTTCCTGAAAGTCCAAACGGCTTTTCTGCTTGTGTTTTTGGCGGAAAAGCGATATGATACATATAATACGCTGGGGAATGAGGGGATATGGGGATGCAGAGGCTGTTGCTGCGGCTGTTTGTGAAAAACTGCGCCGACACGAAAGATCCGGCCGTCCGGACGCAATATGGAAAGCTGGCCGGGTGGGTTGGCATTTTTTGTAATCTGCTGCTGTTTGCGGGAAAGCTTCTGGTGGCGGTGCTCAGCAAAAGCGTCTCCATGACCGCGGACGCCGTCAACAACCTCTCCGACGCGTCGAGCTCCGTTGTGACGCTGCTTGGCTTCAAGCTCTCGGAAAAGCCGGCAGACCGGGAGCATCCCTACGGCCATCACCGGATGGAATATCTCTCGGGGCTCTGCGTGGCGGTGATGATCCTTCTCATCGGAGCCGAGCTCGTCAAGACCTCGGTCGGACGGATCCTGCATCCGGAGCCGGTCGAGTTTTCGCTTTCGCTGGTGCTGGTGCTTGCAGGGTCGATCCTTCTCAAGCTCTGGATGGCTGGGTTTAACCGAAGCCTCGGCGCAGCCATCGATTCCGCCGCCCTTTCCGCGACTGCGGCAGACAGCCGAAACGACGTGATCGCAACCGGCGCTGTGCTTGTATCGTGCGTGCTCGGAAAGCTGACCGGCGCGAATCTCGACGGCTGGACAGGCCTTCTTGTGGCGCTTTTCATTTTGTGGTCGGGTATCGGCGTTGCGCGCGATACGATCAGCCCCATTCTCGGCATGGCGCCCGACGAGCAGCTGGTGCGCGCGATGACGCAGACGCTTTTGTCGCACGATAAGGTGCTCGGCGTCCACGATCTCATGGTGCACGACTATGGCCCCGGCCGCCGCTTTGCAAGCGCCCATGTCGAAATGGACTACCGCGAGGACGTTCTCGACGCGCACGAGCTCATTGACGAGATGGAGCGCGAGGTGCGCAAAACGCTCGGCGTGGAGCTCGTCATTCACTATGACCCGATCGTCACAGACGACGAAGAGCTCACAAGCATCCACACACAGATCGCGGAAATTCTGCGAAAGGTCGACCCGAATCTTGCTGTCCACGATTTTCGCATGGTGCGCGGCAGCCGCCACACGAACGTCATTTTTGATCTCGTCGTGCCGTTTTCTATGGAAAACCGGAAAGAGGAGCTGCGTAGGCTCATTGAGCGCGAGCTGCAAACGGACGGGAAAGCGTACCACGCCATCATCACCTTTGACATGCAGGCGTTCAACGAGCCGTGAAAGCGCCCGGCCGGCCGGAAAAAACCTGCGTTCCAGCAGAAATTGGGCTTTACTTTTGCGCCTGCCTGTGGTATTCTAAATTAGCTGGCGCAATGCGCCGGAGCCCCTGGCCTCAGTTGTGGGAGACAGCCTGGTTTTGACACGGGCGATTCTGCCAAGCCCACGACTTAGACAGCGGGAAATGATTTTTGAAAGGTGGAAACACACTATGATGCGCAAAGAAGAAAAGACTGCTATCATTGAGCAGTACGCA
>CAKUNY010000065.1 GCA_934668605.1 uncultured Oscillospiraceae bacterium
TACGCAAACCTCTTCGGCACGAAGTTCTTCCAGGAAGTCAAGATGACCAACGGCTCCGACACCCTTCGCGCCAACCTTGCTTCCGAGCCCGGCTATCTGGATCCGGCTCTGAACTCCTCCGTTGACGGCGCCTGCCTGGCTGCCGCCTCCTTCTCCGGCCTTTACACCTACAACTCCGACGGCAAGACCGAGCCCGCCTGCGCGACCAGCTACACCGTCACCGACGACGGCCTGACCTACACGGTCACGCTGAAAGAAGGCCTCAAGTGGTCCGACGGCAGCGACCTCACCGCCGCTGACTTCGAGTACTCCTGGAAGCGCGCTGCCGCGACCGACACCGCTGCCGACTACGGTTACATGTTCGCCGGCATCGAGGGCTACCCCGATGATCTGAACGTCAAGGCTGTCGACGACACCACCTTCGAGTTCGTTCTGACGGCTCCGTGCGCTTACATGGAAGACCTGATGGCGTTCCCGACCTTCTTCCCGGTCAAGCAGTCCGCTGTTGAAGCGTTTGCCGACTGGCAGACCTCTCCCGGCGGCTGGTGCCAGAACGCGGGCTTCGTCTCCAACGGCCCGTTCGTCTGCACCGCTTGGGATCATGACGTCTCCATGACCTACGAAAAGAACCCGTACTGGTACGACGCAGACTCCGTCGAGCTGGAGAAGATCGAGTTCATGCTCTCCGCTGACGACACCGCGATCTACGCCGCTTACAACGCGGGCAACGTCGACATGATCGACACCGTCCCGAACGACGAGATCCAGACCCTGCTCGACAACCCCGAGTTCTACATTGTTGACAACCTCGGCACCTACTACGCCGCGTTCAACTGCAAGTCCTCCCTCTTCGACGGCAAGACCCCGGAGCAGGCTGCCTGCATGCGCGAAGCGTTCTCGCTGCTCATCGACCGCGACTACATCGTTGAGAACGTCGGCCAGTCCGGCCAGGTTCCCGCGAACTCCTTCATTCCGCTCGGCATGGCCGACGGCAATGGCGGCGTGTTCAAGAACAGCATTGAAGACGAAGGCTACTTCGACGTCTACGGCATCAACGACAACTATGACGCAACCGTAGAAGAGGCTCGTACGCTTCTGAAGGCCGCCGGCTACAAGTTCGGCGACGACGGCATGCTCTCCGAGGAGACGCCGATCTCCGTTGAGTATCTGACCAACAACGGCTCCGGCCACATCGCTGTCGCCGAGGCCATGCAGCAGGATCTTGCCGTGCTCGGCATCGAGATGACCATTCAGTCTCAGGACTGGAACGTCTTCCTTGAGGAGCGCAAGAACGGCAACTTCGACTTCTGCCGTGAAGGCTGGCTCGCCGACTTCAACGACCCCATCAACATGCTTGAGATGTGGATCACCGATTCCGGCAACAACGACTGCCAGTATGGCCGCGTTGGCTAAAAGCTAGAAAAATCACCCGGCTTCGGCCGGGTGATTTTTTTATCGGGCGAAACAGGTTTCGCCCGAATGGGGTGCAGCCCGACTGCGCGCATAATTTTTGCCCCAATGGGGCAAAAATTCCACACTTGCGGGCTGAGCAGAATTTTTCCGGTCGGCAAAGCCGCCGGATAAAATGGACTTGAAATTTATTTTGCCATCTGCGGATGGCAAAACTCCTGCGGAGGGCTTTGGGAGCGTGGAAAACTGAAAAATGGGCATTTCCGGTTGCAATTGGCGGGAAAGCTGGTATAATAATGCGCGTAACTTTGGCGGAGGTTCCGCCTGAATGGAGTAGGGGACATGAGACGATCTGGACGGATTTTGTTGATCGTGCTTGCGGCGCTGGTTGTGCTGGCGGGCGCGGCGATCGTGCTGCGGCTGGATGCGAAGGCGAAGGAGCGGCATGCGCTGCTGGAAGCCGCAATCGCTTCGCGCGAAGCGTGGCTTTCCGATACGCGCGTATGCCTGACGGAAAACGGCGCGGAGCTTGGAAGCTATACGCTCGATGACCTCGGTCTGGCGCAGTCCGCGCGGGCGGATATCACAGCGGGGCTTTCTCAGATCGATTTACTTGCGCAGGCGGACTTTGCGGCGCTCGGTCTTCGCGAGCGGATCTCATGGAGCCTGCAGGATCGGGGAAGCGCGCGGGATGTGACGCTTGATCTTACAAAGCTGGATACAACGAAGCCTGAGGCAGACGCGCAGAAAATCACGCGCGAAGCGCCGCAGGATGCAGAGGTTTCGTTTGAAGACGGGAAATTTACGCTCCGGCCGGAAGCTGCCGGCAATACGCTCCGCGAGGGCGCGCTGCGGGAGACGTTCGAGCTGGCGCTTGCGGGCGCTCGCGACATGGGGCAGGAGCCCGACACCATTACGGCCGAGCTGACGGATATCGACTGCTATGAAACGCCCGAAATCACAGTGGAAAATACAAGCTTCGACATCGAAAAGAGCTTTGCGCAGGAGCTTCACGGCTTTTTGCTGACCGTCAGCTTCGAAAAGGCCGCGCCGCAGCTTTCCTTTGAAGAGCCCGTGCAGAAAATTACGCAGGAGCAGGCAGAAAAGCTCGTGAGCCTGGAGGCCGATGGGTCTTTGACGGTCGATGAGGCCGCCGTGCGCGCGCTGGTAGACGGCTGGGCGGAGATCTACGACATTCCAAATACGAAGTATCGGTTCCGATCCGAGATCGACGGCTATGTTCCCATTCAGTTCCTGGATGTGAGCTACGAGGTAGACCGCGACGCGCTGACGAAGGAGCTTTGCGAGCGGCTGCGGACGCTGGACGCGGGTGAGGTCGCGCCCGAAATCGTCTGCTATCGGAATGGAGAGCCGTTTGACATCAAGGACACGTATATCGAGGTCGATATTACGAACCAGAAGGTGACGTTCTACAAGGACGGCGAGCGCATTGTCTTCACCGACGTTGTCACCGGTCTTCCCGACGGGCACCAGACCATTACCGGCCTTTACTACACGTATTATAAGACGACCGATATCTGGCTCGACGGCCCGGACTACCACGTCTTCGTCAAATACTGGGTCAGCATGACCGATCTTTATGGGCTTCATGACGCATCCTGGCGCTCGAACTTTGGCGGGGATTACTATCTCTACGCGGGCTCGCACGGCTGCGTCAACACACCGGAGGAGGCCATGAAGACGATCTATGACAACGTGACCGACGGCATCCCAATTATCAGCTACCACCACGAGCGCCCCGCGCAGGCCGAGCCCGAGGAATCGGAAGCCGCGCAGGAGACATTAGACTAGCTTATAGCAAGCTTAATCAGAAGTAATTTTTCTTATGAAAAACGCGAAGCGTCCGGGAAAGATGCTTCGCGTTTTCTGTGAAATTTACGGCTTGCGGGAAAATGCTTCGTCTGGTATACTATTTGGCGGAGAAAATGAGAGAAACAGGAGAAAATTTCCCTGATTACGACAAAATTGATAGGAGTATCATCATGCGAGAAAGCTTTGACGTTGTGATCCTCGGCTGCGGCGAGGCGGGTATCTTCGCCGCCTACGAGCTGGAAAAACTGAACCCCGGTCTGAAGCTGCTGGCCATCGACCAGGGACCCGACATCTACCACAGAAGCTGTCCAATCGTCTCCGGCAAGGTGCGCGAGTGCATCCACTGCCCGATCTGCCACACGATGTGCGGCTTCGGCGGCGCGGGCGCGTTTTCAGACGGCAAATTCAATTTCACGACGGCCTTCGGCGGCTGGCTGACCGACTTCATTGACCCGGCGACGGTCATGGAGCTCATCGAGTATGTCGACGCCATCAACGTCGCCCACGGCGCGACCGAGGAGGTCTACTCAACCGAAACCGCGGAGGCCAAGGCGCTGGCAAGACGCGCGCTCGGCTACGATCTTCATCTTTTGCAGGCCAGATGCAAGCACCTCGGCACGGAAAAGAATCTCATGATCCTGCAAAATATCTACGAAGACCTGAAAGATAAGCTCGAGTTCCGCTTCAACACCTCGGCAGCCACCATCGAGCAGGCCGACGGCGGCTATCTCGTCACGCTCAAAAACGGCGGCGAGCTCTTCTGCAAGTATCTGCTGGCCGCCCCGGGAAGAAGCGGCGCGGAGTGGTTCTCCGACGTGTGCAAAGGGCTGGGGCTGCATCTTCTCAACAATCAAGTCGACGTCGGTGTGCGCGTCGAGCTTCCGGCGACGGTCTTTGAGCATATCACAAACGTCGTCTATGAGTCCAAGCTCATCTACCGCACGAAGCAGTATGGCGATCAGGTGCGCACGTTCTGCATGAACCCGTATGGCCACGTCGTGGCGGAAAACGTCGAGGGCATCAATACCGTGAACGGCCACTCGTACGCAGACCCCGCCCTTCGGAGCGAAAACACGAACTTCGCGCTTCTCGTCTCGAACCGGTTCACGCAGCCGTTTAACGAGCCGTACCGCTACGGCAAGCACATTGCGTCGCTGTCGAACCTCCTTGCCGGCGGCGTTCTTGTCCAGCGCTTTGGCGATCTCGTCGACGGCAAGCGCACAAACGAGCACCGCATGAAGCAGTCGACCGTCCGCCCCACGCTCACGGCGGCAGTTCCGGGCGACCTGTCCCTGACGCTTCCCAAGCGGCAGCTAGACAACATCATCGAGATGATCTACCAGCTCGATAAGATTGCCCCCGGCACGGCGAACTACGATACGCTCCTTTATGGCGCGGAGGTCAAGTTCTACTCCGCGCGGCTGGAGCTCGACGAGAACCTCGAAACCAAGCTTCCCGGCTTCTTCGCCGCGGGCGACGGCGCGGGCGTCACAAGAGGCCTTGCGCAGGCCGGCGCTTCCGGCGTGCAGGCGGCAAGAGCCATTTCAAAGCGGCTGAAATAACAAAAAGACCGGCATCCCCTGACGGGGGGTGTCGGTTTTTTGCCGTCCAGCCGACGGCAGGGACGCTTTTTTTACTGCCGCCACGGTAGGAAGAAAAAAGCAGTTTGGCAGGCACTGCCAAAAAAGCGGAAGGCTTTCGCCTTCCGCTTCTCTGTGTATATTTGATCGAAAGAATTAGCCCTGTGCCTTCATGCGAGCGAAGCAGTCGCTGCAATAGACGGGACGATCGGACTTCGGCTCAAAGGGAACACGAGCTTCGCCGCCGCAGGCAGCGCAGGTCGCGGTGAAGTACTCTCTGGGGCCACGGGTCGCGGTCTTGCGGGCGTCACGGCAAGCCTTGCAGCGCTGGGGCTCGTTCTGGAAGCCTCTTTCTGCGTAGAATTCCTGCTCACCGGCGGTGAAAACGAATTCCTTGCCACATTCCTTACAGACCAAAGTTTTGTCTTCGTACATTTTGATGTTACCTCTCTTTTTTAGCGAAAATGATTGCCCCGGAACTTGGGACGTTATATGCCATCAGCAAGTAGCTGGATGCGCTGAGATTTGCCGTGTGTTCTCCTGGGGTCTGTACACGAAGAGAGGGTACAAAGAATAACCGAAAGAAGCAACAAGGCTGTGTACCGGAATTTTATCACGCTGGGCTCGGCTCCGGCCACCGTCCTACCTTTATATTATATGCAAGCTTTTTCCATTTGTCAATAGTAAATAAAACTCTTTTTAAATATTCTGCGATTTTTGTACGTTTTCGACGGCCTCAACCAGCGTTTTTACCACACTTTCCGCAAGATCTTGTGTGTCCGCCTCAGCCATGACACGAATGAGCGGCTCCGTGCCCGACGCGCGCAGCAAGATCCGGCCGTGACCGGCGAGCTTTTCTTCTTCGCGGGCGACAATTGCAGACAGCTCCGCGCTATGTAAGATCGCGGTCTTTTCTTCGTTGGAGCCGACCTTTACGTTTTGCAGCAGCTGCGGATAGTGTGTGATCTGGCCTGCCAGCTCGCTGGCCTTCTTGCCGCTTTGTCCCAGGATCGACAAAAATTGCAGCGCGGCAAGCTGGCCGTCGCCGGTCGTCATGTGCTCTAGGAAAATGATATGCCCCGACTGCTCGCCGCCGAGCACCATTGATTCTTTCTGCATGAGCTCGAGCACGTTTCGGTCGCCGACTGCGGCGCACAGGAGCTTCAGGTGGTTTTCCTCGCAGAATTTATGAAGGCCGAGGTTCGACATCACCGTCGCAACAAACCCCTCGGACTGTAGTTTTCCCTGCGCGGTCAAATACTCTGCGCAGACGGCCATGATCTGATCGCCGTCAATTTCGCTGCCGGTTTCGTCAACGGCCAGGCACCGGTCGGCGTCGCCGTCAAACGCGAGGCCAAGATCGTATCCGCCGTCCACAACGGCCTTCGAGAGCTTCCCCAGATGCGTCGAGCCGCAGCCATCGTTGATGTTCACGCCGTCGGGGTCAACGCTCAAATACGCCGCCTCCAGCGGGAAGCGGGAGAAAAGCTTTTTTGCCGTCGCGCTGGCCGCGCCGTTGGCGCAGTCGAAAAGAACCTTGATGGGCTGTAACCCGTCTACCGTCGAGGCAAGATGGTCGAGGTACGCGTCCATCAGATGTGCGCCGTCGGAAATTCGTCCGATCTCGCCGTGCGTCTTCGTGGGAAGCTCGCCTTCCTGTAAGATGAGCGATTCGATGTTTGCCTCCAGCTCGTCGCTGAGCTTAAAGCCGCGCGAGGAGAACATTTTGATGCCGTTGTGTTCAAAGGGATTGTGCGACGCGGAGATCACAATGCCCGCGTCCGCCTGTTCCCGCACCGTCAAATACGCCACCGCCGGGGTCGGGATCACGCCGAGTCTGACCGCGTCACAGCCGCTGGCCGTAAGACCCGCGAGAAGCGCCGCTTCCAGCATGTCAGACGAAATGCGCGTGTCCTTGCCGATGACGACCTTCGGGCGCTTTGCCTCAAAGCTTCCCAGACTGATGGCGGCCGCCTGACCGACCCGATATGCAAGCTGGCACGTCAGCGTTTCATTGGCAACGCCGCGGATGCCGTCGGTTCCAAATAGTTTTCCCATAAAGCTACCTTCTTACTCAAAAACTCAGCTGCTCACCCTGCGCGCTCTGCGGCGCGGGCAGATGCAGGTGCTCATACGCGAGCTGCGTCACGCAGCGGCCTCTCGGCGTGCGCGTCAAAAATCCAATTTGCATCAGATACGGCTCATACACGTCCTCAAGCGTCACGGCCTCCTCGCCGATGGTCGCCGCGAGGGTTTCCAGGCCGACGGGGCCTCCGCCGTAATTTCGGATGATGGCCGTGAGCATGCGCCGGTCGATGGCGTCCAACCCCAGATGGTCGACCTCCAGCTTTCCGAGCGCGTGGTCTGCCGCTTCCTTGGTGATGACGCCGTCATAGTAGACCTGCGCAAAATCGCGCACGCGGCGCAAAAGCCGGTTTGCAATGCGGGGCGTGCCTCTTGAGCGCGAGGCGATCTCATGCGCGCCTGCGGGGTCAATGTCAATGCCCAGAAGCGCCGCCGAGCGCGTCACGATCCGGCTGAGCTCCTCGTTTGTGTAGAGCTCTAAGCGAAGCTGCACGCCGAAACGGTCGCGAAGCGGGCTTGAAAGCTGCCCCGCGCGCGTTGTCGCGCCAATGAGCGTAAAGCGCGGCAGATCGAGCCGGATGGAGTTTGCAGACGGACCCTTTCCGATGATGATATCGATCGCGTAGTCCTCCATCGCGGGATAGAGAATTTCCTCGACCGCGCGGTTGAGCCGGTGAATTTCGTCGATGAACAGAATGTCGCCCGGGGCGAGGTTCGTAAGGAGCGCGGCCAGGTCGCCCGCCTTTTCAATCGCAGGCCCCGAGGTGATGCGGATGCCGGAGCCCATCTCGTTTGCAATGACGCCCGCAAGCGTCGTCTTGCCGAGTCCCGGAGGGCCGTAGAGCAGCACATGGTCTAACGGCTCATTGCGCCGTCTGGCCGCTTCAATATAGACCGATAGGTTTCCCTTCGCCTTTTCCTGCCCGGTATAGTCTGCCAGTGTTTTCGGGCGCAGGCTGACCTCGCCGTCGTCCTGCGGGGTCAGGCTCGTCGTCACGATCGGCGCTTCAAAATCCTGTGAAAAATCAAGGCTCATCGCCGTTCCCCCTTACTGCATGACCATCGCGCGCAGCGCCTGCCGGACGATCTCCTCGACGCGCATCGCGTTTACGTCCACGCCCTTGAGCGCAGTGGCAATTTCCTGCTGGCTGTATCCAAGGCTCGCAAGCGCCGCCGTTGCTTCCGCCGTCTTGCTGCCGCGAACGGGAGCCACGCTTTCCATCTGCGCGCCGGAGAGCTCGAGCTGCGCGGGCGCGAGCTTATCCTTGAGCTCCAGCAAAATTCGCTGCGCCATCTTTTTGCCGACGCCCTGCGCCATCGTGAGCGTCTTTTCATCCTGCGTCATGACGGCAAGCAAAAACTGATCAGGCGTGACGACCGACAAAATCGCCAGCGCCGCCTTCGGCCCCACGCCGCCCACGCCGAGAAGGCGCTCAAAGCAGTTTAATTCCTCGCGCGTGAAAAAGCCGTAAATGTCGAACGCGTCCTCCTTGATGTTGCAGTAGGTATAAAGCTTCGCCTGCTTTCCGACCTGCAATTTCGAGAGCGTATAGTTTGTCGTATGGCAGGCATAGCCCACGCCCCCGCAATCGACGACCGCGAGGCCGGTATCGAGCACCGTGATGGTGCCGTTCAGATAATAAAACATGGCCTGCCTCCTTATGTTTCCTGGACGCGGCTGAGAAGGCTTGTTGCGCTTCTCGCGTGACACAGGGCGATGGCGATCGCGTCCGCCGCGTCGTCCGGGCGCGCCACCTTTTCCATTTTTAAAATTCTTCGCGTCATGTCCATGACCTGCCGCTTTTCCGCGCCGCCGTAGCCCACGACGGCCTGCTTGACCTGATTGGGCGTGTACTCATAAAGAGGCGCGCCGTATTTTTCGATCGCAAGCAGGATCACGCCTCTGCCGTGGCTCACGCCGATGCCGGTCGTGACGTTGTGCCCCCAGAAGAGCTCCTCGACCGCCACCGCGTCGGGCTTCACGGTCTTTAAAAGCTCCATCATATCGTCGTAGAGCATCACGAGCCGCCGGGAAAGCGTCAGCCCCGCCGGGGTCGTGATCGTTCCGTAGTTCAGAAGGTGCAGCTGCCCCCGGTTCGACTGCAAAACGCCGAAGCCCGTCGTCGCGTAGCCGGGGTCAATGCCCAAAATCCGCATGGCCGCCTCCCGTCAGAACCTGCCGAACATTTCCCAGTAGCACATGCCGCCGATCGCGAAAATCACGATCGCCAGCAGCACCCACGCCAGAATGATATGGCTCTTCGGGCGCGGCGTATAGGGCGTTTTCTCCTCCGGCTGCGCGTGCGCGCTTTTGTATTCGAGCTCCTCTGTCGACCGCTGCGTCATCTCCCGCGCCTCCGTTTCGTTTGATCGCATATAAAAGAATTATATCACACATTCGTTCAAAAGCCTAGAAGAAAAATTGCGCGCGCCGCATGCATACTTTTCCGCCCGCGGCAGATACTGCCGTCAGGAGGTTTTGCTATGCTCATTTCATTTATCCGCACGATTCTTTTATACAGCATCCTGATCGTTGTCATTCGCCTCATGGGAAAGCGCCAGCTGGGCGAGATGGAGCCGATGGAGTTTGTGGTTACGATGCTGCTGGCAAACCTTGCGGCCGTCCCGATGCAGGAGACGGGGATCCCGCTTTTGTCGGGGCTCATTCCGATTCTGGTCGTTTTGTCGATGGAGCTGCTGCTGTCTGTGCTGGTCTACCACAGCGTCGGCGCGCGCAGGCTCCTTTGCGGAAAGCCCGTCATTCTCATGGAAAACGGAAGGCTCTTGCAGGAGAACCTCAAAAAGACGCGCATCACGCCGGACGAGCTCACCGAGTTTCTGCGCATCGAGGGCATTACCGACCTTGCCAGCGTCAAATACGCGATTTTGGAGACGAGCGGGCAGGTGAGCGTGCTGCCGTATGCAAAGTTCAAGCCCGCCAGCGCGAAGGCCGCCGGGGTGCAGGTGGAAGACACGCAGCTTCCCGTGACAGTCATTTCCGACGGAGAGGTTCTGGACGAGAACCTTCCCAAGCTCGGGAAGACCCGCGCATGGGTCGACGCCGTCTTACAGGACTATGCCTGCCGCGCGAAGGATGTGTATCTTCTTTCCTGCGAGCCGGGCGGCAAGCTCTATTTCTGCCGGAAGGAGCGTGGGTGATATGCGCCATATTCTGCTGTCATGCGTCATTTTGCTGCTCGCGCTCGCGTTCTGCCTGTTTTCGATGCTCCACGTAAGAGACATCTGCCGCAAAACGTTAGACCTTTTGTCAAGCGCGCAGACTGCCGCGGAGCGAAATGATTTTGAAACCTGCCGAGCCTCCATGCAGGACGCGGCGCTGCACTGGAAGCGGTATGAGCGCTATTTCGGACTCGCCCTGCGTCATGAAGAAGTCGACGATGTCATTTCCCGCTTCGCCGCGCTCAATCAGTACGCCGTCTTAGCCGACCGGGACGATTTTCTCGCCGGGTGCGCCGAGCTCATGAGCGCTGTCCGCCACCTGCGCGAAATGGAGCTGCCGACCGTAGAAAATATCCTGTAGCGAGAACAACGCAAAAGCCCGCCGGAACCCCGGCGGGCGTCGCAGATTTTCGGATTTTTTCATCACGTCCGTACGGGATTCGCGAAAATCCCCC
>CAKUNY010000066.1 GCA_934668605.1 uncultured Oscillospiraceae bacterium
AGAAAGAATCGCTGCTTCTTCCTGTCGCATTTCCGTAGCTCTGCATATTGTATCAAATATTTCGCAATTTGTACACTCTTTTTTTACGATTCTTACGCAACTTTCCCACATTTTCTGTGCGCTCGTCGTCTGGCTGACCATGCTGAGCGGCATTTCCCGGCGCGAAGGGTCTTCCGCGAGCCAGTTTTCGAGCTCCTCGGGGCTCTGCACGATCACGGGGCTGTCGCAAAAGCTCGCGATGGCCTCGACCTCCGGGTGCGCCGGTGAGCCAAAAATAATGATGCTCCGACCCTTTTGCGTTTCGTTTTTCACGATCGTATGGATTTTTTTGACGAACGGACACGTCGCGTCCAGCACGTTCGTGCCGCTGGCAGACAGCTTCTCCTGCACCTGCTTCGGAACGCCGTGCGCGCGGATGATCACTGTCTCGTCCGGCTCGGCTTCCTCAGGCGCGGCAATCTCGCGCACGCCAAGCTTCTGGAATTTCTCCACCACGTGGCGGTTGTGGATGATGGGGCCGAGCGTTGCGGTTTTGTTCCCGCTTCTGACGCTTTGCGCCACCATCTCGACCGCCCGGTCAACTCCGAAGCAGAAGCCCGCTGTCTTCGCCAATATGATCTGCATAGGTATCTCCGCCCAGCTTGTAAATTTTGCGCAGAAGCTCGTCCGCCTCGTGCTGATACTCGTCGTGCGTCCAATTCTCGCGCGTTTCCATGTAATACGGCTCTCCAAAAATGACGTTGATGGGACACCACGGCGTTTTGTTGCGCGTGATGAACACCGGCACCACCGGCGCGTCTGCCTCCACCGCCATGCGGACCGCGCCCGTCTTCGCGCGCACGTGCTTGTTTCCGTTGCAGCGCGTGCCCTCGACGAAGACCATCATTTTTTCATCGTTTTTGAGCGCCTTCACGCCCTCGTGATACGCCGTTCCATCGTGCGCGGCGCGGTCGACAAAAATGATCCGGAACTTTTCCATGACCCAGCCGACGATGGGGACGCTTCTGAGCTCCTTTTTCGCGATGATCCGGCTCATCCGCGGCGCGTCGAGCGCCAGCAGCAGCCAGATGGCGTCCGCACAGCCGGAGTGGTTCGCGCTGATGACCGCCCGCCCTGCCGGGACGAGCTCACGCCCCACAACGTGGAACACCGGATGCCAGAAAAACAAGCCGATCCGGCAGATCCACCAGCAAACCCGATACCAGAACGTCATCATCCGAGCTTCCTCCTGACGATGGCTAGAATTTCCGCCACCGACTGCTCGATGGTGTTCCCCGAGGTGTCCAGCTTCACCGCGTCCGGCGCGGGCTTCAGAGGCGCAATGGCGCGCTCGGAGTCCTGCTTGTCGCGCGCAATCATGTCCTGCAAGACCTTTTCAAAGCTCGCCTTCTCGCCCTTTTCCGTCAGCTCTTCAAAACGGCGCTTTGCCCGCTCCTCTGGGCTTGCGGTGAGGAAAATTTTGACCTGCGCCTTGGGAAGAACGATCGTCCCGATGTCGCGCCCGTCCATGACGACGTTGTGCTTTCTCGCAAACGCGCGCTGCATGTCGAGTAGTAAATCCCGCACGCACTTCTGCGCGGACACGCCGGAGGCGTACTTCGACATTTCGGGCGTGCGGATCTCCCCCGTTACGTCCGTGCCGTTTAAGATCATGTGCTGCACGCCGTCGTCCTGATGCTGAATTTCGATATTCACATCGTCCAGGCATCTGCGGATGCCGTCCGCGTCTTTAGGCCCGATGCCCATCAGCCACATATGGTAGCCCACCGTGCGGTAAATTGCGCCGGTGTCTACATAGAGGTAGCCCAGCTCCTTTGCCACGCGCTTTGCCATCGTGCTCTTTCCCGCGCCCGCGGGGCCGTCGATGGCGACCGAAACATACTTTCCCATGCGTTATCCCTCCTGCGCGGACGACTGCCCTGCCAGATGGCCAGTTGCCCACGCAATCTGTAAATTAAATCCGCCCGTATACGCGTCCACGTCCAGAAGTTCTCCGGCAAAGTACAACCCCCTGACAAGCTTCGACTCCATCGTCTTCGGGCTGACCTCCGAAACCTTCACGCCGCCGGAGGTCACGATTGCCTGCTCGACCGGCGCGCAGGACGCAATGTCGAGCGTAAAATGCTTGATCGTCTCGAGAAGCGCTCGCCGCTCGCCCTTTGTCAGCTCGTTGACCTTCTGCTGCGGCGACAGCCCGGCCTTCTGGATCGCCGGCACGATCATCGAATGCGGCAGCAGCTTCACGAGCGCGTTCGAAAGATCCTTGTTCTGAAACTCCGAAAAATCGCGCAGGAGCCTTGCGTCCAGCGTCTTTTCATCCAGCGCTGGTTTTAGGTCGATCACGATCCGGTAGCCGTCCTTGCCCCGCTGCATGTGGCAGCTGGCGGACAAAATCACAGGCCCCGAGAGGCCGAAGTGCGTAAAAAGAAGCTCTCCGAACTCCTCAAAGACGCATTTGCCCTTCGCGTCCAGAAGCTTCACCGTTACATTTTTGAGCGCCAGCCCCTGCATGGCCGCGCACGTATGCCCTTTTTCGACCAACGGCACCAGCGAGCCGCGCGGCTCTATGATCGTGTGCCCGAAACTCGACGCCAATCGATAGCCGTCTCCGGTCGACCCCGTCGCGGGATACGAGCAGCCGCCGGTCGCCAGAATGACCCCGTCCGCCGGAAGCGCACCCGTTTCCGTCCGAACGCCCGTGACCGCGCCGTTTTCCGCCAAAATCTCCAGTGCCCGCTCCCAGCGGATCTTCACGTTCGTCTCTTTTAAAAACCGGCGCAGCGCGTCAATCACGCTCCCGGCCTGATCGTTCTCGGGAAACACGCGGTTTCCGCGCTCGGTTTTAAGCGGGCAGCCATGATCTTCAAAAAAAGCCATCGCGTCCGCCGGAGAAAAGCCAGAGAGCGCGCTATACAAAAAGCGCGGGTTGACCGGCACGTTTTTTAAGACCTCGTCCGGCGGGCAGTTATTTGTCACGTTGCACCGGCCTTTTCCGGTGATGAACAGCTTCTTGCCGAACTTTCCGTTCGGCTCTAACAGCGTCACGCGTGCGCCCAAAGACGCGGCCGTTCCCGCCGCCATCATGCCCGCCGCGCCGCCTCCGATGACAACGACGTTATTCGACCCGCTCATAGACGTCATACTCATCCCAAAGCGTCTCCAAGTCCTCAAACGTCTTGGCCATCTGCGTCTGCTGCTCCTGCGCCAGACTCACGACCAGGGCGTTCACAACGCTCATCGGCGCAACCAGAGAGTCGACGACCGAAACCATGTCGCTCTTTGCGACCAGCACATGATCTGCAACCTTGCCCGCCGGCGCGTCCGGCTTATCGGTCACGGCGATGCACGTCGCGCCCGTGTCGTGGGCATACTGCATGACCTTGACGGTGCGGCTCGAGTATCGGGGCAGGCTGAAACCGATCACAACATCCCCCGGCCCTATGCGAAGCAGCTGCTCAAACATTTCGCTCGTCGAAGTAGAGCCCACAAGGCGCACATTTTCAAACATATTGCGCAGATAGAAGTTCAAAAACGCCGCCAGCGCGGCAGACGAGCGAACGCCCACGATGTAAATGGTTTTCGCCTTCAAAATCGCTTGCACACACGCGTCCATCTCAGCTCTGCTCAGTGCTTCGCTCGTCATGCGGATGGAGTCGATGTCCCCCTGCAAGACCGTGGACACCACGTCCTGATTGCCGAGCCGGTCGTTCGTGACCTCGATGCGCTGCACGCTCGTTAATTTATTTCGCACCAGCTCCTGCAAGGTTTTCTGCATGCTGGGGTAGCCGTCGAAGCCGAGCTCGACCGCGAAGCGCACCACCGTCGACTCTGAAACCTCGACCATCTTGCCGAGCCTGCTTGCCGTCATGAACGCGGCCTTGTCATAGGATTCGAGAATATAGTTTGCGATCCGCTTCTGCCCCTTCGAAAAAGACGGCAGGTCACTGCGAATCTGCATCAAGATATCATTCATGCGAATGCTCCGTTCCGAAGAAATTTTTTTGCGCAAAACGCAAAGAAAAAGACCTTGTATTATGATACAAGGTCTTCCCCATTTTTGCAAGTATGATTGCAGAAAGATGCAATTTTTTCTCTCCCCGCGCGGCAATTTTTACGCCAGCTTTGCAATCTCCTCTTCCGTGAGCACGCGCCACTGCCCTACCTTCAAATCGCCGAGCTGTAACGCCCCCTCGGCCACGCGGCGAAGCCTCGTCACCGTAACGTTCGCCCGCTCGCAAAGTCTGCGGATCTGCCGGTTTCTTCCTTCGTGGATCGTGATGCGAAGAAGCGCGGTGTCCCCGTCTCGTTCGATCGTCTCCACCTTTGCGGGGCTCGTTTTCCTGCCGTCAATTTCGATGGGACTTCCGATTGAGTCCTCGCAGCCCGGTATGTAATGGCTGAGCCAGACGAGGTAGACCTTGTCCACCTCTTTTTTTGGATGCGTCAGCCTGTTTGCAAGTTCTCCGTCGTTTGTCAGAAGCAGCAGTCCCTCGGAGTTGAGGTCTAACCGCCCCACCGGATACACCCGCGCGCCGCAGCCAGAGACGAGCTCCGCGACATTCTTCCGCCCCTTTTCATCCGCCAGCGTACACACATAGCCGCGCGGCTTGTTGAGCATCAGAACGATGCGCTCCGGCTGCTTTTTGAGACGCACGCCGTCGACCTCAATGACGTCCTCTTCATCGTCCGCCACATCGCCCAGGCTTGCCGTGTTGCCGTTGACGCGCACGCGGCGCTCTATGATCATCTGCTCGGCCTTCCGCCGGGAGGCTACGCCGTAATTGGACAGAATTTTTTGCAGCCGCTGCTCCATGTTACCCTCCGAATATCCGTTTCCAAATCCCGCTCTCGGGTTCTGATGCTTCCGCCGTCTGCGCATAATAGACCGGAACCTGCGAAACCTGCGCGCCGTCTACCAGAATTACCAGCCATCCGGCCTGCCCGGGCAGAACCGGCGCGTAAGAAAACTCCGGCGCGTGCAAAACCGTCTCAATCGCTTCGCCCTCTGCCAGCGGATAGGAAAATTCCGCCCCGGTCACAAGTGAAACGCGCTGCGTCCTGCTTCCCACGACCGCCGTGCTTCCGACCGTCTCTCCGGCCGTCACGATCGTCCGCGCCGGAAACTCGGAAAAGCCGTATTCCAGCAGCGCCTGCTGGTCGCGCCAGTCGTCGGGGTCGCAGATCGTCACGCAAATGAGCCGCTGCCCATCCCGCGCCGCGCTTCCGGCGAGGATCCGCCCGGCTCTTTTCGTGTACCCGGTCTTCACGCCGTCGGCGCCCGCCACGCGCCAGAGAAGTTTGTTGTGATTTGTAAAGCTCCGGCCGTTTTCCGTGAAGCTTTTGCTGGAGGAGACGGCGCGGAACGTTTCATTTTCCATCGCGTACGCGCAGAGCTTCGCTAGATCCCGCGCGGTCGAGTAGTGCTCTTCGCCGTCCAGTCCGTTCGGGTTTTCAAAGTGCGTGTGCTCCATCCCGAGTTCCCGCGCCTTTTCGTTCATGCGTTCTGCGAACGCCTCGACACTCCCGGCTGACACGATCGCGAGCGCCACCGCCGCATCGTTTCCCGAGCGAAGCATCAGGCCATAGAGAAGCTCTTTCACCGTGATGCGCTCGCCCGATTTTAAATACAGGCTCGAGCCCTCTACACCCGCAGCCTCCGGTGGAACGGAAACCTCCCGCTCCAAACCCCCAGCCTCACAGACGAGAAGCCCCGTCATGATCTTCGTCGTGCTGGCAATGAGGCTCCGCTCGTCCGCATTTTTTTCAAACAGCACTCTGCCGGAGTCCGCATCGACCAGGATGGCGCTCTTCGCGCTGATGCTGCCCTGGAATTCTGCCGCGCCTGCGCTTCCCGCGCAAAGGAAAACGGCAGCGACCACAGCCGCCGCCGCTCGGATATAGCCATGTTTCATTGTTATCACCCGGCGTTAGCTTTCCCGCCCCGGATGCGTTTCATGCGCGCTTATTCGATGCCTTCCTCTTTTGCAAGCCGCTTCTGCTTCATGAGAGACTCGGCCTTGTCGAGTAAATCGGGCAGCTGCTCGATGAGCCTGTCCATCGACGTCGACGCAGGCTCCGCCACCGGCAGCATCCGCACAGACTCGCCCCGCACGACCAAAAACGCCACCGGCGTAATATTCACGCCCGCGCCTGCGCCGCCGCCGAAGGCATTGTCCCGGTTGGCAGGATAGTTTTTCGTTGCAAAATCGCTTCCGCCCGCGCCGTAGCCGATGGAAACCTTTGTCACGGGGATGATCGTCACGTCGCCCGCCTGGATCGGCGTTCCGATCACTGTGTTCACATCGATCATGTCGCGGATTTTTCCCATCGAGGACGTCATCATGTCAGAAAGAGGATGATTCATGTCGTTTGCACCGCCTTTTTCTTATTGAGCCAGAGCTTCAAAAACCGCACGCCTGCGCGCGCCGCGAGCGAGACCGCCCGCCCGATCGTGATCGTCAGCGCCAGATGCGCGTCTACCTTCATTTCCTTCTCATTATAATCGAGAACCGGCTGAATGTCACGCTTTTTTATCACAAAAAGCTGCTCGAGCTTCGGGGTCAGCATGCCGATCCCCGCCCACGCCCGGCCATATAGCATCGCCGCCTTCGCGGGGTCGGAGCCATCGAGCGTCACATGCAGCACCAGAACCTCTACCCGGAGCTTTCGCCGGAGATTTCCGAGCGTGTCGCACGCCAAATCCAAAAGCGCCAGAATATCCTGCAAGGTAAGCTTTGGCATCTGGAACTGCTTTTTTGGCTTCGCGGGCTTTGCATCCTGCTTTTTGACCGTGCTCTTTCCCTTCTTGGGCTTGGTCTTCTTCTTTTTGGGCTTTGCGGGCAGCACCTGCATGGAAAAAAAGCCGATTTTGAGCCGCAGCGCGAGCTCGTTTTCCTGATACCTCGCGTCCACACCGACGCGAATGCAGCCGATCAGCGCAAAAACCGCGATGATGATCCCGAGGACGATCCAGCCGCTCATTGTGCCGTCTCCTTCTGTGCGTCCGCTGCCTCCTGCTCCATCGGGATCTCAAGCTGCGCCTGATTCGTGCTCAGCTCGACCTTCTCAATGGGCGGCAGATCGGCAAGCGATTGCAGCCCAAACACCCGCAGAAAATCCGGCGTCGTCTCATACTGAAACGGCCTTCCCGGGACATTGAGCCGCCCTGCCTCGCGGATGAGCTTTTTGGTGAGCAGCGCGCTGATCGAGTATCCGCTGTCCACGCCCCGAATCTGCTCGACATACGCCTTCGTCGCAGGCTGGTAGTAGGCGATGACGCTGAGCGTTTCGAGCTGCGAACTCGACAGCTTCGGCGGCTTTCTCGTCTCGAGCGTCCGGGTCACAAGCTCCGCCTGCTCGGCCGCCGAGCACATCTGATACGCGTCCTCCAGCCGCACAATGCGGATGCCGCTGCGGTGGTACGCCAGCTCGTTCATGAGAAACGCAAGCTCCTCGTGGATCTGCGCCTCGTCGACCGCCAGCGTTTCCGACAAGCGAGACGCCGCCACGGGCTCTCCCGCCGCGAATAAAATCGCCATCAGCGTCCGCTGCAACTCATTTTGTTCCATTGCTATTCCTCCAAAAGAAGGTCTTTTTCGTCCGGCTTTTTTACGAAAGCAATTTCCTGCTCCGCGTCCGTGTCTTCAATGCGCACCGCGTGGAGCCTGCAAAGCTCCAGCACCGACAAAAAGGTCGCCACGATCTCCGAGCGGCTGCGGCTGCCCTTGAAGAGCGACAAAAACTTCATCACACCGCGGCCAATGAGCCTGCGCAGCACCTCCGCCGCCTTTTTGGCAACCGGATACGGCTCCGTGCCGACAATGCCGGCAAAATTCGAAACCGGGGGCGGCAGCTTCCGCTGCGATCTGTCCTGCATCGCGGCCAGCGCGTCGAGTAAATCCTGCTTGTCGTGCTGATAGCGGTAGGTCTGGTCGCGCTGCAAGGGCTCGGGCTGCTTGGGAAACATGCCGAGGCCAATGTCGTTTCTAAGCGCGAGCGCCTGAACCGCGATTTTGATCTGCTCGTACGCGTCCTTCCTCTGCCGCTGCTGGAGCGAGGCAATGAGCTCCTGCATCTCGCTCTCGGCCTCGGCCTTCTCCGCCTCCGAAAGCAGCATCCGCGTCTTGATATACATCAGATGCGAGGCCATCGCGATAAACTCGCTCGCGACCTCCATATCCATCCGCTTGCGCTCGTCGAGCCAGGCAAGATACTGCTCCAAAATCGACGAGATGCTCACGTCCTGAATTTCTATTTTATTTTTGCTCAAAAGCAGCAAAATGACGTCCAGAGGCCCGTCGAAATCCTCGAGGCTCTCCTTCGCGTGCACCACGCTTTGCAGATGATATTGCGGCTGCTCCATGCAGACCTCCGTATTTTCTAAAATAGCATGCTCGGCAGCGTATAGCCCCACTGGCCAAGGTAGCCCAGCCCCTGCAAGAGCCAGTCGCGCATCGCGGCGAGCGGCGTGTCGATGAGCCCTGTGATGAGTAAGAGCATCAAAAGCCCCATCCCGTATCGTTCGTAACGCATGAGCTTGTCATACGCCCGGTCAGACAGGAGCGCAAAGAGCACCTTCGAGCCGTCGAGCGGCGGAATCGGGAAGACGTTAAAAACGGCAAGACCCGCGCTGATGATCTCCACATAGATGAAAAACTGCACGAGCCCCGTCCAGAGCCAGCCGCCGCCGAAGTGATCCAGCCAGAAAAACAGGAAATTAAGAATCACCACCGCAATATAAGCAAGCACGACGTTTGAAACCGGCCCCGCCAGCGCCGTCAGCGCCATCCCGGCTTTGGGATTTTTGAAATTCCGCATATCGACCGGCACCGGCTTTGCCCAGCCGAAGCGAAAAAGCGCCATCATGATAAGACCCGAGAGGTCAACGTGCCTGAGGGGATTGAGTGTAAGCCTTCCCATGCGCTTTGCCGTGGGATCGCCGAGCTTGTACGCAGCCCACCCGTGACACGTTTCATGAAACGTGATGCAAAGCAGCGACGCGGCCACTAAAACCACCGTCTGCCACACGCCATCAAATTGCAGCTGCCCCAGCCACGCGCGAAATGCGTCCATAAAGCTTCCTCCCGAATTTACGATACAGTTCATTGTACCACACCCTGCGCTATAGCGCAAGAAAAACGCGGCTCTGCCGCGTTTTTCCGGAAGTTTTGTTATTCTCCGACCGCTTTCAGGACAAACGAAAGAAGTGCCTCGCGCCCGTCGCCTTTTTCGGCGGAAAACGGGATGACCGCGACCTCTTCGGGAAGGCCGAGCGTTTCTCGGATGCAGGCGAGGTTCGGCTCGATTTCGCTTTTCTTGAGCTTGTCGAGCTTGTTCGCCACAACGATGAACGGCTTTCCCGATTGCAGGAAAAAGTCCGCCATCGTCACGTCGTTGGCCGTCGGCTTGTGCCGCGCATCGACGATCATCACGCCGTAATCGAGCGTTCCCTCCGCGCGGAAATACGCCTCCATCAGCTTTCCCCAGCGCTCCTTTTCCTGCGCGGAAACCTTCGCGTAGCCGTAGCCCGGGAGGTCAACGAGATAGAGCTTCTTGTCGATGCAGAAAAAGTTGATGTGCGTGGTTTTGCCGGGCGCCTGGCCGACTCTGGCAAAATTCTTGCGCAGAAGCAGCTTGTTGATGACCGACGATTTTCCGACGTTCGACTTTCCCGCGAACGCGATCTGAACAAGCGAGTCCTTCGGGCAGTCGGCAACGGATGTGACCGAGCGGATGAACTCCGCGTTATGAAGATTCATGCGCCCTCCTTACTGCCGGAGCCCGGTCTTGCGGTGCGGCTTCGTCTGCGGCACCGGCATCGCAGGAAGCTGCGGCTGCGCACCCGCGCTCTCCAACCGCACCTCCGCCGGGTCAAGCGCCGCGGCGAGCACGCTGTCGACATGGTGCGCGGTGATGAATTGCAGGCTGTTTCGGACTGTCTGGTCAATATCCGCCAGATCTTTTTCGTTGGCCGCCGGGATAATGACGGTCTTCACGCCGTGGCGCAGCGCCGCCATCGTCTTTTCCTTGAGCCCTCCAATGGGGAGCACTCTGCCGCGAATCGAAATTTCGCCCGTCATCGCGATATCGCGCCTTACCGCGCGCCCGGTCAATGCCGAGACGATCGCCGTGCAGATCGTAATGCCCGCCGAAGGGCCGTCCTTGGGAACCGCGCCCTCCGGGAAGTGGACGTGGATGTCCTTCGTCTTGTAAAAATCGGGATCGAGTCCGAGCTCGTTTGCCCGCGAGCGGATATAGCTCATGGCGGCGAAGACGGACTCCTTCATCACGTTTCCGAGGTTGCCCGTCAGCTCCAGCTTGCCCGTGCCTTCTACGACATTCGCCTCGACCTCCAG